>JAACFN010000184.1 GCA_009937455.1 Verrucomicrobiaceae bacterium
TTTGAGTTGTCTTTTGCTGATCAAGACTCTTCCATGACAAAGGTTGTCACCAGAAAGAAAAAATACCTTGTTTCACTGTATGAAATTCCATCCCAGCTACCTATTAGTGCCGCAGCATTCACCACATTTGGCGCGCATAGTGATGGCACTGAGTGGTCTAATGTCAGTCTTCGTGGAAGTATCTTTGCTGAAAAAGTAAAAACAGAAGGTGCTTTTTCAACAGATGCCATTTCCGCCCGAAAGGGTGTTGAAGTATCAACCGCTACCTCAATTAACGGCAGCACCACCGGCGGTGCAACAAACCCCTTTGCCAATAATGCTCGTGAGCTGTCTGAAACCGAGGGTAAGGTCTTCCCCATCTCCTCTTCGTCCGATGGTGGCCGGGTTTCCTTTGTCCCTATCAACCGCGGACTTGAATTCTATGATCGCTACACAGGTGACCCAGATGAGGATAGTAATAGTAGCAATGCCGTATCCCCCACCTCATGGGACTATTACAGTATAGGAGCAAAACAATGCAACATGCGCCTTGATGTCATCGATGTAGCCTCCTCGATAGACCAGACGCCCACAGCAATAAGATTCAGCTACTGGAAAGATGATCCGAATGACGGTATTGTCGGATTTCGCTTCATACACTCTGTGATTTTCAGCAAAAACCCAGACCCATTAGCTGAGCCCCCAGAAGAACTTTGGCCAAGTGTTTATGACCCTAGCGGAGACATGTTCCCCTTCCATGTCGATAGTTCCTATTCTGGACGGCCATGTCTCGCTATCTATGCTGAGCGCCTTGCCGTTTGGTTACAAAATAACAATGCTGGATATTTTGACAAAAATAACTCTATTTCTGTGAATGTCGACTACGTCGACAATCTAGAAATTGCCAAACCACCTTTCCCAAGTGACGTTGGCGATTTGGCGGTGATGTTAATGAACGCAAAAGATCTAACGACCTTCACCAGTGGATTCTCTCTGGTAACCAATATGCGTCTTATCTTTACCGACGACATCAATATTACAGCAACGACACCACCAACGACGACACCACCTATTGTCGTTCCAGACGGTGAACAGTTTTACCCTCCGGTATCATTTTTTGCCCCCGAAAAACGATATGGCGATAGTGGTATCGCCCTTAAAATTGATATCGATGGTCAACTAGGCTCACTTGCCAAAGGAAATGCAGAGCCTGTGCGCATTGCCGACCTCAAGTCCGGTTTTGGCGATCAAGTCATACCAGAAAACATCAAAGCCAATTTAAAAACTATCGATCACCCAGCGGCATTACCTCCCATCAACATGATGAACTGGATGGTGGTTATTAGGGAAATACATCCTAAATACAACCCATCTCAGAACTAAGGCAAATACTATGGCTTAGGTGGCAATAAACCTGATGCCTCGGCATCGAAGTTATTTAAAGTTCTGTCAATAGCTCGAGGACGGTCTTCAATGGAATGCAGCGGCTTGAAAGAGTCACTATGGGTATCAACTCTGAAAGTCAGCTCATCGATATCGCGGTTACTCTCAGCTATTTGTTTTCTTAACGCCTTCTGCTCAGCACGCATGGCCACCAGAATTTCTAATAGCGCATCATCTTGAGGCGGGGAGCCAGCTGTTTTTCGACTTTGATGCTTACCGTCCAGATGCTTCTCATCGCTGCCGCTGCTGTGACCCCTGGCAATGGATAGGGCTTCATGTTTCGCCCCCTTCAACGTGCCTAGATTCTTGTCATCTAAATTCTCTATGCGAACATCCTGACTAGGCAAACCATACTTAGCCAGTTCACGGACATGTTTGAAGTGAGTAGCTGTAATGCCGATGGTGACGCCTAATGTCATCACGGATAGTGCGAGGCTTGTTCTATTCATTGTTTTTTTGAGGTAAAGTTGCGAGAAGTTGCTCTAATAAATGAATTGCCTTAGCCGCTTGTTCCTCCTGTTTCTCGATTTCCATGGTAGCGGCTTGGAGCATTGCCGCGATGGTCTCTTGCTGTGAAAATTTCATGCTGGGATTATATCCCGGCTCACTAATGCTAAATATTTTAGCATCATCACTAGATGGAACCAATACAAAAGGAGTTACAGCCAAATCAATCGTATTACCACCCACCAAACTCACTGTTTGTTTGTAGGCTTTGATTGCATACGGAGCCGGCACGTAATGCCAGCCTTCTGGTGCTGCAGAACGGGGCTTAGCTGGGTATGGTGAATAAATCTTAATCGTCTCTGATTCATTGGTATTACCAGAGCTATCAGTTAATTTTCCCACCCTTACCTGAATACCTTCATCTGCCGTCTGGGGAGCCTCTGGGAACGCTTCCTGCCCCTTAGAGCTGCCCTCTCCCGCCTCAGCGCTATCGGAAGCCGTCAGTTCATCCTTTATTGAGGGTAAAGATAAAGCCGCCTGCTCCTCAGCAAGCTGCCCGTAAGCCGTGACGGACAGCATTACCAGCCAACTCATCAGCTGCAGCAGACGTGGCATGTGATAGCGTGTTAATCTATTCATTGAAGTAAGCATCGTAGGTCATTAGGGCTCATTTTTGATTACAGTGGAACTTGCTGGCATGCCATCTGACGGCTGCCTTTGTCCGTGATTTTTTGGTAAAGATGGGCTGTCTCCCCTAAGAACATCAATAGGAGTCGTATTTTCAATCAGCTCATTCCATTCCTGAAGAATTTCCTGCCCATCACTCCTAAGATTTTTCAAGTTACCCTCATAAACGATCAGGCGCTGCATCAGCTCACGAGCTTGTGCAACATCGGCAACCGACCAACGCATGCTCCGTGTCTCGTACAACACTGGCACATCAAGGACGATTTTTTCCAGTTCGTCCCCACCCGTATCAGCACTAAAAATATGCTGTATCTTTAAGTTAGTTGATTCCCACCCTAGGGAAAATAACGGGTTATCAGCTACATGACCAGATTCAGCCAGCATACCAGAGCTTGTTTGTTGCAAATGACTGCCGCTCGAGATCTTACGATCTACAGATGATGGTAATTTGCTGCCAGGTAATACATCGTCAGAGGGAACTAATGTTGACTCTTGCCCAGGTTGACTATTACCCATGCTGCCAGATAAAGCCCCATCACGCTGCACGTCATTGGATGCACCATTCTGCACGATCACCGGCTTTGTCACATACAGCCAGCACATGATAGAAGTCAGGATCAAACTAGTGATGAGTAACCAATGATAAGCCGAGTCAGGACGATCAACCCGTGAATTCGGCCTACTGCCAACAGGAGGAGTGATTAAAGACCCCTCTCCTCCGTCCTCTATGCCCTCAGATGCATGCTTTACATCCAACGATAAGTCTCTTGGTATGGGCTTGATTGGTTCTTTCATCGATTGAGTCAACGGTTATCGCTTGATGGATCATTATCACTCATGGCAATAGCACGAGTGATGATGACCCGATGTGATCGAGGCGGCATTTTGACCATGGTAATGCTGTTACGGGTAACACTAATCTGGCGAACCATTTCAGCGCTTGTATTTAATGCTTGGACACCGGCAACGAGATCAATTTCACCGGATTTGCGTGTTACTCCAATACCGTCTGATCGATAAATTTGATAGGT
>JAACFN010000185.1 GCA_009937455.1 Verrucomicrobiaceae bacterium
ATCGCGATTTTTATTTTGTTGGCGCTTTTTGCACTGTGGAATCTGGATTTTATATCCTCCCTACTCAACCTCAAAGCTCTGGATCCTCAGCTTCCAGATGAGTTTAAGGGGGTTTACGACGAGGATAAGTATGCCAAGTCTCAACAATATACTCGGGTTTCAGCGCGCTACGGTATTATCACCTCTACTTACAGCCTGACTGTCCTACTGGTTTTTTGGTTTGTCGGAGGATTTGGTTTGCTGGATGAGTGGCTTAGAAGCTTTGGCTGGAGTGAGACGATCACTGGCCTTGTTTTCATTGGTTCGCTTCTCATCGGCAACAGCCTGCTATCACTACCGTTTCAGGTCTATGACACCTTTGTTATCGAAGAGCGTTTTGGCTTTAATAAAACAACGCCGAAGACCTTCATCATCGATCAGCTGAAAGGTTTGCTTCTGGCTGTTATCTTGGGAGCCCCCCTACTCGCCCTCATCATTTGGATATTTGCTACGGTTGAAAACGCCTGGCTCTGGGCATGGCTTTCCTTCACTGGGTTCCAACTTCTCATGACCTACCTTGCGCCATCGGTCATCCTTCCGCTCTTTAATAAATTCGAGCCTATGGAAGACGGCGAACTAAAATCAAGCATCCAAGAGATGGCCAAGAAGTGCGATTTTCCACTCACCGAGATTCACGTCATGGATGGCTCAAAAAGGTCGACCAAATCAAATGCCTTTTTTACCGGCTTTGGCAAACACAAGAAAATCGCCCTGTTTGATACGCTCATTGAAAACCACAGCAATGATGAGCTGCTTGCTGTGCTTGCTCACGAGGTAGGGCACTTCAAAAAGAAACATATTATTCAGCGTATTGTTTTCTCCATCATACAGACCGCCGTGATTTTCTTCCTTCTCGGCATGGTCACGAATAAAGAGAGCGGCTTTGCGCGTAGCCTTTTTGATGCTTTTGGCGTCACTGAAATATCTACTTATGCAGGCCTCGTGTTCTTCTTGTTATTATTTTCCCCAGTTAGTCGTCTGTTATCGATCGTGGGCAACGCCATAAGCCGCAAGCACGAGTTCGAAGCCGATGCTTATGCCGCAGAAATACAAGCAACACCCGCGCATTTAATCACCGGCTTGAAAAAGCTCTCAGCAGACAATCTCTCCAATCTGACACCGCACCCCTTCCCTGTGTTTCTTGATTATTCCCACCCCCCTACACTCACAAGAATCAAGGCGCTCAAGGCCCTCCAGTAGGAGTGTCATCGCTCACTTTTATTCACTATTCACCATTGCACCGCTGCTCATTCTTTGGACAATAAGAAACGACCAACATGAATAACCAAGAACTCTCAGATGCCATCAGTCAGAATTGCCAATGGGTCCCTCTTGTAAAAGAAGAGATGGGTAAGGTCCTCGTAGGCCAAGCCGAACTCATTGATCGCCTTATTATCGGCCTTTTATGCAAGGGTCACATTCTTTTGGAGGGTGTGCCAGGTTTGGCTAAAACTCTTGCCATCAAGGCTCTTTCAGGCTGTTTGCATACGAACTTTGCGCGTATTCAGTTCACCCCTGACCTCTTGCCCTCCGATCTAGTCGGCACCATGATTTACAGCCCTCAAGAGGGATCTTTTTCTGCCAAGCTCGGCCCTATCTTCAGTAACATCATTTTAGCAGATGAGATCAACCGTGCTCCAGCAAAGGTTCAGTCAGCACTTCTTGAAGCGATGCAGGAGCATCAAGTCACTATAGGAGATACCACACACCCCCTGCCCGATCCGTTTCTCGTACTAGCTACCCAAAACCCAATCGATCAAGAAGGAACCTATCAACTACCCGAGGCTCAGCTTGATCGCTTTCTACTCAAAGTAACCGTCTCTTATCCCGACCATGAGGAAGAGCTGGTCATCCTCGACCGGATGGCAACATCTGAAGCTGTTTATGAAACTACTCCTATCGTAGATATACCCACTATCTCACGAAGCATGCAGCTGGTTAATAGTATCTATATCGATCCCGCAGTGCGCCAATATATTGTCAAGCTGGTTCAAGCGAGCCGCAACCCAGCCACGGTCGACAGCTCCCTGAAAAACTATATCCGTGTAGGTGCTTCCCCTCGTGCCACTATTAACCTAGCGCTATCAGCTCGCGCCAGAGCATTCACTGCAGGCAGAGCATTTGTGACACCTCAGGATATCAAGGATCTTGCTCATGATGTCTTACGTCACCGCATCATTCCAAGCTATGAAGCTGAAGCAGAAGACATAACAACGGACACCATCGTTGACCGCTTACTGGCCCGTGTGCCAGTGCCATAAGCTCAGTCCTAATTGGCTATCAAGCCTCGGTGATGATTCTCTGACGAATACTACCTACCTCCTTAATACCGAGTTCAACTTGATCTCCTACGGATAGGTAATGCGGCGGGTTCATTCCCATACCCACACCCGCGGGCGTTCCTGTTGCAATGATATCACCAGGTAGCAGCGTCATGTATTTCGAGATATAGCTGACCAAATAAGGAATACTGAACATCATGTTTCCACTCCATCCGTTTTGTCTTTTATCTCCATTGACCTTGGTCCAAAGACACAAGCTGTGTGGATCTGGCAGTTCATCCGTTGTTACTAAACATGGTCCAAAGGGAGCAAAGGTGTCTAAACTTTTACCCTTCACCCATTGGCCGCAGCGCTCTTTCTGCCAAGCTCTCTCACTGTAGTCACAAAGCACAGTGTAACCAGCAACATGGCTCATAGCATCCTTTTCACTTATGTGTTTTGCCGTTTGTGCAATCACCACCGCTAACTCAACTTCATAGTCGAGTTTTTTACAGTCCGCTGGGATTACAACGTCATCATACGGACCAGAGCAGGCAGTAGTTGCCTTCATAAATAAGACGGGTTCTGGCGGCACGCCTCCTCCAAATTCTTTTGCATGATCGACATAATTTTTACCCACACAAATCAACTTCGACGGACGCGCAACAGGAGCTCCTCTTCTGGCATCGGCATCGACATTGCCTCCTCCAGGGCAGTCGTCATCGACCCAGCTCTGGAGTGATTCCAATCCACCACAGGCAAAAAAACCTTCGTCAAAATCCCTAAATTCAGATGAAGCATCAACCAAGCGCCCATTATTTAAAATAACGCCCGGAGACTCTCTCCCTGGATCACCGTGTCTGATTAGTTTCATGTGTTATTAGGTAAGGTGGAGAAAAGAGCTTCGGCCTCACCCACTGCGGGGAAAGCGCCACCCCTTTGTTTCTTCCAAATCAGATGACCATCCTTGCGTATTTCGAATATCCCACCACTGCCAGCGATTAGTTTCACCTCTGTTCCAGTAGCAGCTTTGATCTCAGCTGACACACGGCCAGCTTCAGGTCCGTAATTTCATTGATTACAGTACTCAATTTCAATTGCCATATCACCATCGTACAACTCTATTGCACGTTTTGTCACGCGTTAACTCTGGTAGGTATGAGGTGCAGAGAAGCGTGCACAAAAAAGCCCGGCTTCATCGGTTACGATGAAGCCGGGCATAGACCTGGCAACGACCTACTCTCACAGGGCCTATCG
>JAACFN010000186.1 GCA_009937455.1 Verrucomicrobiaceae bacterium
TGCCATGCGGGCGTTAGCGCGTGCCAATCTATCAGCTTCATTAGCACCTCCACCTGAGCTGCGCTGCTCAATGGTCGAGAGGCTGAGCATGGCAATAGCTACGAGGGTAAGCAACACCATCATGCTGACTGTGGCCACGAGGGCAAAACCTTGAGTATGTTGATGGCGTTGAATGCTCATTTTGCAAATTATCGTCATAGTATGAAGCGGAATTTTGCGTTTGCCCAATTTCGGAAGCTGACACCTTAGATGTCATGCCTTCGAATCATGCGTAGCTACATTGTAATTTCAAAAAAGAGGGGGTGTGAGTTTACATTGTAAGTCACATTTACAAGCGTAGGCTAGCCTATCAGAGGGAAAATAGATATCCTCATTTTGTAGGGTGTAGGCGTGCGTATGCGATACGCTTGGATGTCTGCTCGCATTTATTGCCGAGTCATAACAGCGGTGGTGCAGGGGCTGCTGAGCACACAGGTTGAGCGATCCCAGCCAAAGGCATAGCCCAAGAACAGTGCGATAGCTGTTTTAATACGGTTGGTAATCTTGGATCTACTTAACCGGAATAACTATTGTGTATTGCTCTCCGGCCTTGCTTGCAAAGCTCAGAAGCTCGCCTGCCTCGAGAGTGGTCTCGATGCTATTGCCCTGGCTGTCTTTGATAAGGGCTGAGCCGATACCTGGGAAAGAGAGCCGGCACTGCCCGCCGCTGCGCGACAGCACAGAAACATTGGAGGCTTTTCCTTTTTCCCATTTCGCAGAAACCACAAAGTTGCCTCGAGCCACCAGGCCCTCAAAGGAGCCTTTGCTCCATACCCTTGGGAGAGCTGGGATGACTTTGATAACTCCCTCATGGCTTTGCAGCAGCATCTCGGCAACACCTGCCATCGTGCCCAGGTTGCCATCGATCTGGAAGGGGGGGTGCAGAGCCCAAAGGTTGGTTGCTGTGCGGGTGCTAATAAATTGCGCGTAAGCCTCGCGTGCCTTGTCACCCTCGCCAAGCCGGGCGCGGCAGTTCATACGGTGAGCTAGGGCCCAACCGGTGGTTTTGTTACCACGCAAATCCAACGTTTTACTGGCTGCTTGCATCCACTCCGGCTTTTGGGAGTTGATCATAGTCCCCGGGTAGAGGGTGCAAAGGTGGGAGATGTGGCGGTGGGTTGGCGCGCCGATGTCACTGTAGTTCGTTTCCTCCCGGTATTCCTTGATCTGGCCGCTGGCACCCACCAGAACCGGATCCAGCCTGACGACCTGCTCACGGATGGTCTCAAGGAAGGGATCCTCACTATTTAGTTCATCAGCCATCTTCAGCGTGTCGGCATAGCTTTCCCAGACAAAACCCTGGTCGAAGGTGCAGCCGGCAAAGATATATTTCTTTCCTTCTTTATATCCCGGCAGGGCCTTCAATTGCTCTGCTGAAGCACGTTGTTCCGGTGAGGCCGACGGCTCAACCAGCAGCAGATCACCGTGTGGCTTAAGGGCCTTGGAGTAGAACTTGCTCAGGGACAACATCGCTGGATAGCCGACCTCCTTAAGAAATGCACGATCCTGAGTGAAGTCGTAATAATCCACCAGTAATTTGGCGGTAAACCCGCCGGTGCCCGGGCCGGAATGGCCGCCGGCACTGGGAACATAGTAAGCATTGGCTCCGGTTCCGATGATCCAGCCATTATCTTCACCTTTGTTGAGCTGGCGCGGATTGTGCTTACGCACGTAGTCGGTGGCATGCTGCTGTGCGATCGGGAGATAGGCCTCGAAAAAGCCAATATAGGCTTCGAAACACTCGGCTAGATTGGCGCTCATTGATCCCCAGTAATTCATCTGCACATTGATGTTGTGCCAAAAGCCTCCCGTCCACGGTGAATAATAATCCTGGCACCAGGCTCCCTGCAGATTGGCGGGTAGACTGTTTTGGCGTGAGCTCGAAATGAGCAGGTAACGGCCATATTGGAACATCAGTTCTTCGAGCCAGTTGTCCTTTTTTCCTTTTTGATATTTTTCGAGCAGAATGTGGGTCGGATCTTTTGCTGGTGTTGAATTCAGGTTTACCGAGACGCGACCGAAGAGGTTCTGATAATCCTTGAGATGCCTTTTTTTGAGCTCGGTATAGCCTAAGTCATGAGCTGCTTGCATGCGGGCTGAAACAGCATCGTGCGGGAACTCATCTGGGTTGAGCTTTTTGGCACCTGAATTACTGAAGGTCTTCGGGCTAAGACGGTAGTTGGTTCCGACAGTGACCAACAAGGTGACCGCATCGGCCTTATTGACTTTGATGGTTCCCTTTTTAGCATCAGCGCTCACCGTGCCACCCTCGTTGAGCACCTTGATCTGCCCCTCGTAATTACAGCTAAACAAGGGTATCGATCCCTTGAGAGTGAAAAGATTTCCCTCCGTGCTGATAGTACCGGTGCGCTGCTTCAGCTCAAGAAAGGGAATCTCGGGACGCACAGTGAAAGAGAGTGATCCCTTCTGATCGGCAGTGAGACGGATGGCGATCACATTGTCCGGGTAGGAGGCGAAGTGCTCCCGCTCATAGTTGACCCCATCATGCTCATATGAAACGTAGGCGATGGCTTCGTTTAAGTTGAGTGAGCGGCGGTAGTTCTGCACCTTGTCCTGATTGAAGTCGAGAAAGAGCTCAGCAAAGCCGGTCAGCCCCCCATTGCCATAAATACCCTTGTTGTGGAGCGTTTTGTCGGCGATCTGGATACGTTCGATATCCGTGCGCCCGAAGATGCAAACCCCAGTATAGCCATTGCCAATCGGGTAAGACCATCTTTCCCAGTCCCGGTCATAGGATTTCGGCCTACGGCTGTCCTTGGTCGCCTCCCAATTACTCCTGCCGTTGTTTGGCGCAGCTTCCGGCTCCCAGAGTTCGTAGGTTCTTAATGCGTCATCGGCGGATGCTGACAAGGTCAGGGCGATAGCTAATACAGATGCTATTTTGATCGTTTTTTTCATCATGATATAAAGGTATTTGTTAGAGGTTGTTTTTATGCGCTTGTTTCCTAACGACTTTGAGTGTCTTGATCTTAGACGGGTAGATGGAGCCATTCGGTTGAGGCTCGTGTTCAACAGCAAATGGGGCTACTTCTTTTTTGGGACACGCTTAGCTGGACGTGCATCTTTGTATTGATCGAGAGTTTGTTGCAGGAGTGTGCGGACTTGTTGTGCCTCGGGTGACAGATTCTCGAGTGGGGTTTTTTCCGAGGGATCTGCGCCGATGTCATAAAACTTGCCATCCGGGTAGAGCTTGTAGCGTTGGTTGCGCGCCCACTGTTCTCCCTTTCCTCCACCACGTGAATACCAGCAGTAGATCGAGTCCCGGGGATTGCCTTGTTCGCCGCGCAGCTGGGGCAGAAAGCTTCTGCCATCGAGGGAGAGTATCTCCGGGATACTTGCACCCGCCGCCTCACAGAGGGTGGGCAGGAAATCGCTGAAGTCGACAAGGTCCTGTGATACC
>JAACFN010000187.1 GCA_009937455.1 Verrucomicrobiaceae bacterium
ACCGCGCCACCGAGCCAAGCATTGCCAAAAAGACCCATCGATGCCCCCAGAAAACCACCGAAGGTAAACAGAGGCCCAGGCACTGCCTGCGCGGCGCCATACCCTGCCAGAAAGTTATCCTTGCTCATCATACCGGTGTCCACCGTGCTCGACTCCAGCAAGGGTAGCACTACATGCCCGCCACCAAACACCAATGCCCCAGCACGGAACAGGCCTCCCGTTGCTTGTGCATCCCTGCCACCCTGAACGACCATCGGCACAACAATCATCGCCACCATCAGTAAACTCGCTATCAGCAGGCCCCGCATGGGAATACCACGCCCTTTACCCTGTTCCTCATCTGCAGACCTCTCAACCATCAGTCCTGCTTCCTCTTTATGAAAAACGACCGCGCCTAACAAAGCACCCACCAAAATCACCAGAGGCTGCATCCAAACCATCGGCGCCATTCTCAGAACAACCAGCGCCACCAGCGCCAGTATCATTTCAGGCCATCGCGGGCACAAGCCTTTGCGCATACCTAACAAGGCAACCGCAACCACGGCAACGGCAGCCAGCTTAAGCCCATGTAACCACCCCGTACCAAACCAATCCTGAATGCTTCCCATACCCACGGCGAAGGCAATCATCACCACGGCTGAGGGCAGGGTAAATCCAAACCAAGCCGCCAGACCACCGAGCCATCCAGCTCGTTCATAGCCTATCGCCGCACCGAGCTGACTGCTTGCTGGCCCGGGCAAGAACTGGGTAAGCGCCAACAATTCGGCGAAGCGCTTTTCACTCAGCCACTTACCGCGCTCGACATAGGTCTCTCGAAAATATCCGAGGTGAGCAACTGGACCGCCGAAGGACGTTAAACCCAACTTCAAAGACACTAAAAAACATTCCAACATTCCGCGCTGCATGCTGGCAGCTTAAATTTTCCCGGCAAAAATCCAAAGACCAAATTCTTGTCATTTCCGTCATCAGCCACTATCACCATCTCATGCTTCGCACCTCCCTTGGCCGTCTTCGCATCATCAGTATTGTTGAGGCCCTCTCCTATCTTATTCTTCTCGGTATTGCCATGCCGCTGAAATACATCTGGGGTGAGCCTCAGGCAGTTAAAATCGTCGGCATGCTGCATGGCGTCCTGTTCTGTATTTTTTGTGCTGCCCTACTAGATGCAATGCTCAAACAAAAATGGAACATAGCGCCTCCCTTCTGGATCTTCATGGCTTCGCTCGTACCCTTCGCCCCTATCTGGGTTGAGATGTGGCTCAAAAAGCAAATGGCGTTAGCCAAGTGATCTGCTTACGAAGAAAACACCATACAAAGAAAAACCGGCGATATGCAATGCACACCGCCGGTTGTAAATGTTTGAATCGCAGTTCGATTAACGTGAGTAGAGTTCCACAACGAGCTGAACATTGACCTGGTGGTCAAAGTCATCGTTCTCAGGAACACGGGTAATGCTACCCTTCATGTCTGCGCGATCGAGCGTGAGCCAGTCCTTAAGTGGAACTGCTTGAGTGAGGTCCATGTAACGAAGACCAAGCTGCTGAGAGCTAGGCTTGTCCTGCACAGTGACTACGTCACCAGGCTTACATTGGTAACTTG
This sequence comes from Verrucomicrobiaceae bacterium, assembly GCA_009937455.1. Classification (GTDB taxonomy): domain Bacteria; phylum Verrucomicrobiota; class Verrucomicrobiia; order Verrucomicrobiales; family Akkermansiaceae; genus Oceaniferula. The sequence continues at coordinate 1,600 of JAACFN010000187.1, forward strand.
GGACATCAACGCGCTTGCCGTTCACCTCAATGTGTCCGTGGTTGACGAGCTGACGTGCAGCGGAACGGGTGTTACCCAATCCAAGGCGATAGCAGATATTGTCGAGACGGAGCTCAAGGAGTTGGCAGAGCACCTCACCAGTCACCCCACGGCGACGGCTTGCCTCTGCATAATACAGGCGGAATTGCTTCTCAAGCACACCGAACTGGAAACGAAGCTTTTGCTTCTCTCCGAGAGCGACTGCGTAGTCAGACTTCTTGCGGCGACCTGCGCGGACACCGTGCTGCCCAGGAGGGAATGCACGACGTTCGAGGGCTTTAGAAGGTCCGAATAGGGCGACGCCGAAACGGCGGCTAATTTTATCTTTGGGGCCAGTGTAACGAGCCATGATATGAAATAAGTTAAAGAGTTAGTAAATGATGAATAATTACACGCGACGTGCTTTCTTAGGGCGGCAGCCGTTGTGTGGAATGGGTGTCACATCCCTGATAGCAGTGATGTTGATGCCCAGGCCTTGCACGGCACGAACTGCAGACTCACGACCGGAACCAGGTCCCTTAACGCGAACTTCAGCTTCTTTCAATCCGTGGCTCATTGCTTGGCGGCAGGCATCTTGACAGACCACCTGAGCTGCATAAGCAGTGCTCTTACGTGATCCTTTGAAACCCATCTTGCCAGCACTTGACCAACCAATCGCATTGCCGTTGACGTCAGTAACGCTCACCAATGTGTTGTTGAATGTAGCAGTAATGTGAACCAGACCCGTTTGAACATTCTTGCTCTTCTTGGCCTTGTGAATGCGGATTTGCTCCTCTTCACCACCAGCGATTTCAGCGAAAATGTCACGCTTCTTTTCTGGAGCCTTAGGGGCGTCTTCTGCAGCAGCGTCCTCAGCTTGAGGTGCGGCTTCTTGAGTATCGGCGGCAGGTGCTTCGGCAGGTGCTTTTTCAGCAGCCTCGGGAGCCTTGGCCTCTTCAGCAGCTGGTGTTTCAGCCGCGTCGTCTTTAATTTCTTCTTCAGACATAATAATAAATTTTCTGGGTCAGGGGGTTACTTGGCAACACCAACGGTGCGCTTCTTACCCTTACGGGTGCGTGCGTTGGTACTGGTGCGTTGGCCACGCACAGGAAGACCCACCTTGTGGCGAATTCCGCGGTAGCAGTTAATAGCCTGCAAGCGCTTCATAGCAGCCTGCTTTTCACGGCGAAGGTCACCCTCAATAGGGATAGCTTCAGAAGTGATGACTTGAGCAATCTTAACGAGTTGCTCTTCAGTAAGCTGGCCGGTGCGGATGTTAGGATCCACTCCTGCTTGCTCGAGAATGCGTTTTGCCGTAGAAGGGCCAACGCCATAGATGTAGGGAAGAGAAGCTTCGTGCCATATCCTTATGAGGTGGTGTGTTTTATAATGTTGGTAGGTGTGCTCATAACGACGATTTATCCTCATTGGAGGTTAAAGCGCAACCGGTATAATAGCCCGTCTGGACAATCCTGCACACCGCGCGGGAGTGGGTAGATACCAGAGAATGCTCATCTGGCAAGTCAGAATTGACAAATTCACCACTAAAATAAGGCAATGACCAAATTCCCTGCCACTGCAAGAGCTCAGAGAAATCAACTCATTGGGACTCGCCATCCTGCGCTGCCTCAATCAGCATAGCCCGCATGCGCTTTGCACGGAACCTATTGATCTTTGCCATTTGGCCAGTTCTTATTCTCTTCGCCAGACAAGCTGAGTGGTCTTTAACGCCTATTTTACCCAGTCTTTGTGCCTTGAGCCTGGTGTTTGTGTTTCGCTCGGCGCTATTGGGACTTACTGGCGGGGCCTTGGCAGGTGCTCTTTTGCTGGCCCCAGTTGCCTGGACGGCTCCCCTTTTTCTGATCAATGACCTACTGCTGCCCGCGCTGCAAAGCCGTTGGAACCTTTGTGTGTTAATGTTTACCCTGATCATGGGGGGCTTTGTCGGCCTACTCAATGGCGGTGGTGGCATCTCATCTCTGGTGCACAGACTTAGCGCAGGGGCAAAATACGGGTCTCGCCGAATGGAGTGGATCACCTACGGCCTAGGTTTTGGCTGTTTTTTTGACGGCTTGGCAAACAGCATGCTGGTTGGCAGCACCATGCGGCCAGTCTATGACCGCACCAGCAGCTCGAGGAACCGCCTCGCCTATATTGTCGACTCGACCAGTAGCCCGATCGCTTGTGTGGCCCTGCTTTCCACCTGGATCGCCTACCAGTTATCGATGATCAAAGAAGGACTAAGTGCTGCCAACATGGATGTAAACCCCTACGCCATGTTCCTTGCCGCCTTGCCGGGGAATTATTACTGCTGGTTCACGCTTGTGCTGGTAGCCATTGTTATTCACCGGCGCTGGAACCTGGCTTCTAAAGTAGCCTCCACCGCAGCCAAGCACTGCCCGCCCACGGATGAGCCCACGGATAAGCCCACTTCTAGCTCGGAGCAGAGCAAACCGAGCCATGGAGATACGCACACTGCCGGCCTGCACACAGTATGGATCCCCCTGCTGTTTCTTATTGTCATGTTACCCGCTAGCCTATGGTGGAGCGGCTCTCGTGCGCTTGAGGAGAAAATCGGACAAATCGATGCCCGCTGGGTCGATACCTTTGCTGCGGCTGATACCGCACTGATGCTCGTAGTCGTTGGGCTCAGCACCTGCCTAGTGGCGAGCCTCGTTTATCCACGTAATGCGCCGCTACCTTACGGCAAAGCTTTCCTCGGGGGCATGGAGCGCATGCTGGCACCTACCCTGATTCTGATCGCTGCTTGGGCGCTAAGCGGCAGCCTTAAACAGCTCGATGCTGGTGTCTGGATTGGTCATCTACTCTCAGGAGCGGTGCCCGCATGGTTTCTGCCAGCGCTCGTTTTTCTGGCTGGGGCAAGCATCTCCTTTCTCACCGGTACAAGCTGGGGAACGATGGGCATCGTCGTGCCCTTGGTCATTCCTCTGGCTGCCTCGATGGGTCACTCCGTGGGCGGGTCGGAAATGACGGCTTACGACTTAAGCATCTCGGTATTGGCGGCAGCCTTCAGTGGCGCCGTATTTGGAGATCACTGCTCGCCGATCAGCGATACCACCATTGTCTCATCTCTGGCATCTGGCGTGGAGCCTTTTGAGCATGTCCGCACACAGATGCCTTACGCTCTAATTGCAGCTGGATTGGCCTTATTCCCCGGTTTCGTTTTAGCTGGATGGACCGGCCAGCTCTGGCCAGGCTTACTGGCTGGCTTGGTAGCCTTACTCGCCATATGGAAACTGCTCGGGCGAAACTGCTCGGGCGAACATCCTCAATAAATTGACTTGTTGAATAGAACAGCCTCGACGAAAAAACATCTCGAATTTACTCGTATCATTACCATCATGACTCGCTCATCACACTCATCACAACAACCCCAACAAAAGTTGTTTGCACGCACTCTCAGCTCGGCATCCAAAACGACACTTTTCTCAGCCCTCCTAGTAGTGGCGACAACTTCCTCGCTCAGCGCTCTTGAGCTCTACGTCTCACCCGCCGGCGATGACGCGGCCGCAGGAACCAAAGACGCCCCCTTCCTCACCCCTGCCCACGCCCGAGACCATGTGCGTAAGTCCTCCGCCCTTGGCAAGGAGCCCGTTACCGTGCATCTGGCCGCCGGCACCTATTACCTTCCCGAGGCCCTGCGCCTCGGCGCTGAAGACTCCGGCACCAAGGAGGCCCAGGTCATCTGGCAGGGAGAATCAGATGGCAAGGTCATCCTCAGTGGTGCCCGCCCGCTCAAGTTAAGCTGGAAGGAATATAAGGACGGTATTTTTCAGGCAGAAACTCCAGCCGGTCTGAGTATCGACCAGCTCTTTGTTAACGCTCAGCTTGAGCACATGGCCCGCTACCCCAACTACGACCCCAAGATCACTGTCTACAATGGCTACGCGGCAGATGCCTTCAGCCCGGAGCGGGCTGCTAATTGGAAAAACCCCGCCGGTGGTTACATCCACGCCATCCACGCCCACCACTGGGGCGGCTACCACTACCGCATCACCGGCAAGAACAAGAAAAACGAGGTGCAGTATGAGGGCGGCTGGCAGAACAACCGCCAGATGGGCATGCACAAATCACACCGCTTTGTGGAAAACATCTTCGAGGAACTCGACGCCCCTAGGGAGTGGTTCCATGATGCCAAGACCAACACGCTGTATTATTACCCACCCGAGGGCACGGATTTGAAAACAGCCAGCTTTGAAATCGCGCTGCTGCCCCATCTCATCGAGGTTGTGGGGACGCAGGAGAGCCCCGCCAAGCACATTCACTTAAAGGGCATTTCCTTCCGCCAGACTGCGCGCACTTTCATGGAAACCAAGGAACCCCTACTGCGCAGTGACTGGACGATCTACCGCGGTGGTGCCGTGTTCTTCAAGGGAGCCGAGGACTGCTCCATCGCTGACTCGGAGTTCACCCAGATCGGCGGCAACGCCATCTTTGCCAGCCACTATAACCGCCGCCTCAGTATCACCGGCAGCCACATCCACGGAGTGGGAGCCAGTGGCGTCTGCTTTGTCGGCAGCCCGGACACAGTGCGCAATCCTCTCTTTGAATACAATGAAACCCAGTCCCTCAAGGACATTGACCTCACCCCGGGGCCAAAATCAGACGATTATCCGGCGGACAGTATTGTGGATGACTGCCT
>JAACFN010000188.1 GCA_009937455.1 Verrucomicrobiaceae bacterium
CGACACTCCATGATCATGAAAAAAACAATACTCGCCAGCCTATTACTGGCACTAACCGTATCTCTCTCAACCGCTGCAGGTGATGAGTGGATGACCGACTTCGAGGCCGCCAAGCAAAAAGCTGCCGCTGAGAATAAAGACCTTCTTGTTAACTTTACTGGATCGGATTGGTGCAGCTGGTGTATCAAGCTGGTTGATGAGGTCTTTAAACACGATGCCTTCAAAAAGGGTGTCGCTGATAACTTCGTTCTCGTTGAGCTCGATTTCCCTCAAGACAAATCTAAACTCGACGAGTCCACTCAGAAACAAAATGAGATGCTGCAGGAGAAATACTCCATTCAGGGTTTCCCCACCATTTTATTACTCGACGACCAAGGACGACCCTATGCCCAGACCGGCTACCAAGCTGGCGGCCCAGAAAAATACCTTGCCCACCTCGATAAATTACTCGCCATTAAAACAAAGCGCGACGAGGCCTTGATGGCGGCTGAAAAACTGGAGGGTCCGGCAAAAGCCAAGTCCTTGGTAGAAGCGCTAAAGCTTCTCCCTGAAGGTCAGCTCAATCATTACAGCAAAATTACTCAGCAAATTGCGGCACTTGATCCCTCGGATGAGAGCGGGTTTGTAGCAGGACAGAAACTCAAGGAAGCAGCTGACACTCTGAATAAAGAATACATGACTGCCGTACGCTCAGGCAAAAATGATGAAGCAATCGCTATGGTCGACAAATTCATTGCCGATTTCCAGATCACTGGTGAGAAAAAGCAATCGATGCTGGGCATGAAAATGAACCCATTGCTCGCCAGCCAACAGTTCGACCAAGCTGCCGAGCTGCTCGATGAAATTGTTGCCCTTGCTCCAGAAAGCCAGATTGGTAAGTTTGCTAGCAACTTCATGCCAAAACTTGAAAAAATGAAGCAAGATGCTGCTGCGCCAAGAGTGAACCCACCACATGGGCAACCGGGGCACATTCATAATGAGTAGCCTGCTTTATCAACGATAGAAGCCCTATCGTTTAATCATAACAACTCAAGATACGTGTCGGCATATCCTATGCCGGCGCGTTTTTTATTCCCCGCTTGTTTGCCCCCAAATTTCAGCAAACTGAGAAATAACCTCAGCAAACCTAGGCGATGTTCCCAATGCTGGAGTGAGCCTGATCTGGTGACTCTCAACATCATGGGTTTGACCATGAATCTGCTGATCCAGCGATAAACCAAGTTCAGCAGGAATATCCCAGCCACCATGCTGCCCGTCATTAAGAAGGTAAGGAATAACAATAATATGGCGCTTTGTAGCGACCTCTTTCCATGAACTGACCAGCGGTAACTCCTCCAGCCATAGATCCGCCACTTGGGCAAAGTCGGTGTTGTTGCGCACCTCCTGAAGGTGCCCCAATAGGCTCTGTTTGGAACATGGATTCTTTCCTGATCCATGCCCCACCACAAGTAAACTTGTCTGCTCAACCGTCCAATCACCCAAAACTTCTCTCGCCATGTCATTAATGATCTCCGCCATCATCGGGTGGGTCCCAACAGGTGGCGTGCAGCAGATGTTAGCAGATCTCAATTTATCACCCAGTTTAGCAGGAACTACTTGGCGAGTGAAATACCCTTCAGCCAGAAAATCAGGGACAATGATGACCTGTTCCTCACCCACTCCATCAAGAGCGTTCTCAATCAAAGGCTCCTCCTTAAGAAACGCACAGCGAACTTCAGCAAAACAATCAGTCTGAGATAATATTTCAGCATGCTCTCTGACAGAGCGCGACGAGTCAGGATGTTTCGATGAGCCGTGACCTAGTAAGAGGAGTGTTACCACAATAGCCAATATCTAATCTCTCACCAATGAGCAACCAAGCCTCAAATCTGAAAGTCTGGAGTATCAGAGTCCAGATGGAGCCCACACTCATACTTATCTCCAGAAAACCGTGAGGATTCAGCCGAGCCGCCATCGACCACAGGCGAAGTGGAATGCCAGTCCCCCATTGTCTGGTAACCTTCTGATTCCAGGGGATGCTTGGGCAAATTATTATCGTAAAAATAGGCTGATACCTGTGCATCAGCCCAGTCTAGGATAGGGTAGACCTTCATCGTGGTTTTTTGCTGCTCCGCAAAATGACGGTGAGCACGAGTGCTGGAGTGAGATCTTCTCAAACCGCTGATCCAGATGTCGGCGCCGAATTCGTTCAGCGCACGGTTCATGGGCTCGATCTTATTGATTAAACCATAACGAGCATTGCCCTCCTCTCCCTGCTCCCAGAGCTTACCATAAAGCGCCTCCTGACGAGCTGCAGATATTTTTGGTTGGTATACATTCACATTTAAACCAAATGACTCAATCAAATGCTCAGCATATTGATAGGTTTCAGCAAATAAGTATCCAGTATCAATCCATACAACCGGGATTTGAGGCGCATGTTTACGCACAAGATCCAGCATTACCGCTGCCTGCAGGCCAAAACTACTACTAAGGACAAGCCTTGAACCATATTGCTCATGCAGCCATATCATCCGATCGGGCGCAGACATCTCGGCAAAGGTGGCATTCACCTTCTCCACGTCTGTTACTGTTTGTATCCCCTCGGCCATCTTGATCATTGTGGTTATACCTGCTCCACATTAGCGTGGAAATTATTGCCTGCAGTCGTCTCTTTGACATATCCATTACGGATGACAAAGTCACCAAACCGCTCACCCTCGTTACGCTCCTTAGCGTAAGCACGGATAATAGGAGAGAGTAATTCCTTGATGTCGCCGGCTAGAACTGACTGACGATAGAGTTTATTGAGCCTCTGACCGTGGAAACCACCACCGAGATAAACATTATATTTACCAGGCGCCCTGCCGACAAAACCGATCTCAGCAAGAAACGGCCGGCCGCAACCATTGGGGCATCCGGTCATACGTATCGTAATCGCATCGTGTTTCAGCCCAGCCTCCTCAACAACTTCTTCGAGATCGGTGATGAGATCTGGAAGATAACGCTCAGCCTCAGCAAGTGCCAAGCCGCATGTAGGCAATGCTACGCAAGCAATTGAATTGAGCCTAAGTGCCGAGCGCTCATGAGTGTTAAGAATCTTATATTGCTCCAGGATCGCTTCGATTTCAGGTTTTTGCTCGTCACTGATATTAGCAATAACAAGGTTTTGGTTGGCCGTCATGCGGAACTCCCCCTTATGAATTTTAGCAACAGCGGCAATGCCCGACTTCATCGGTGATGATGGCGTATCACACACTCGGCCACCCGGAACAAATAGAGTCAAATGATGACTGCCCTTATCGTCCTGAACCCAGCCGAAGCGATCACCATTGTATTCAAAAGTGAAATCGCGCGCAGGCTCCAGTTGATAACCTAGGTATTCCTCTAGCTTATCGCGGAAGCCGTCTGCCGTCATGCGTTCCACCGTATACTTGAGTCGAGACTGCTTGCG
>JAACFN010000189.1 GCA_009937455.1 Verrucomicrobiaceae bacterium
ATGAAGGCATCATCAACATGGTCGGCAACACTCTTACGAAGCAGTTCAAGTGCTTTGGCTGCTTGAGGGTCCCAGCTTGACCAGAAAACGAGCATTACAACCTTACCACGAAAATCACTGAGCCTGATCGGCCGCCCTCCTGAGTCCGTGCCCACGATATCGGGAGCCGTCCTACCTTTGGACAAGTGATTAATCCTAAAGAGCTCATCCCTCGCCATCTCTGCGACGGATGTATTGCCGACACGCACGTCTGCACTCTTGATAATAGCCTCACGCAGATTTTCAATACGCTGCGCCATAATTCTCGGGTCATCTCCTAGTGAGCCCAGCATCATCGATAGAGCAAGTGCCGCCTGCCCCTGAACCGCGGCATTAGGGTTGGTTTGCTTGATTTGTTCAAGCAGCTTCATGCCCTGAGATCTGATAGGCAACTTTCCCGCTGGAGCCAGCTCGCCTGAGTCATTGAGCTGAACCATGGCTACACAAAAAGGCCCGAGCATAGAGCTTCGCAGATGATGATTCTGTACCGCATTAAGCAATGCCCGCTGAGAACTAGTTTTAATGCCCTTGTCATATTCCAGTAACCAAGCGCCATATTTCAATGTCCATTCATGGGCCAAATTCCTACTCAAAAGTTTCTTCAGTCTCGCGGCAAACTCTGCGGGGTCAGGCTGTTTCTGGGCGATTAGATCGCGCGCACGAGCATCTGGCGCTAGGCGCATTTCAGAAAGCCATAAGCGTTGTAATCGATCATACTCCTGAGTGAGCTCGGAGGCTTCCACCTCGGTGGCTGCCGACAGTGGCACTGGCAATGCCATTGATAACAAGACGAGTGTCATCATGGTGGTGAGACCAGTTAAACTAGAACCTCTCATTTTACTCATTGTCATAGGTTATTCTAATTCTTTAGCTGGTCAAGAAGCGGATAAGCGACAAGACCGCCCAACTCAACGAGCGTCCATGACAAGCTGTAACTCCCGCTGGAAAGCCATAACGTCAGCTTCAGAAGGCTGATAGCCCTCTACCTCTGGGTCAATACCGAGGCGCCCCATTTCATCGACATACCACATTCCGCCCTGCCCACTGGCAAAGGTCACGCGACCACTTGCCATGAGGCCTGGGCGCGCAATGTCATCAACGGTTACTTTGACGTTGCCGCCATCTGATGGTGGCAATACTTCGATGTCATCCTCTGTAAGTTCATTAGTGTTCTTTGCATCACCCTCTGAGTCGGCTACTTCCTCTTGCTCTGATTGTTCCGCCTCAGCCTCCTCTTGAGCTAGATTTCTGATTTCTACACCCAGATCAAGAATCAGAAAGCGTGTATCCATATAGCTAAGACGGAATTCCATTTCATCTTCTAGACGTTTCTGAATATCCGCAAGCTGGGCTCCATCTGCTGCCCACTGACCAATTAATAGAACTTGATCTTCGCTAAGTTGTTTTGCATCAAACATGGTTGCTAGTATTTAAGGCCGGCGTTTCGAGGATGCAAGACATTGCAGAGCTCATTGTTTCTTTTCTGCGCTCTGTCAATTTTGAGGTTGGGCTGAAATGAGATTTCCCTATACATTGATCTCGTGCCGAATCTGGAATCATTACCCGCAGCTTCACCCCCACGCGCTTGGGCGGAGATCAACCTCGCCCATCTGCGGCACAATCTGGGCGTGGTCAACAGCCATCAGCATGGCGACGTGATGGCCGTGCTTAAAGCTGGTGCCTATGGCCACGGGATGGAGGAAATTGCTGGCGCACTCGAGGCCCAACCAAGCGATATAGCACCTACTTTCTTTGGCGTTGCCAGCGCGATCGAGGCAAGGCGCCTTGCCCAAGCAGGCATCCAAACTCGAATATATTTGCTTGGCGCAACCTGTCCGTTTGAGCGTCGCGAAATTGTAGCATACGGATGGACCCCCTGCATCTCCAGCATGGACGAAGCAGCTGATTTCAACCAAATCGCACAACAAATAATCCCTAGCGACAAGCTTAGGGTTCACCTCACCGTAGATACTGGCATGGGCCGAGGTGGCTTTCTTCCCAATGATTTAGTTGAGCTACAAGACGAGCTCTACAAGCTTACCCATCTCGACATCGAAGGTATTGGCTCTCATCTCCCATGTGCCGATGAAGACGAAACCTTCACACACGCCCAGTTCGAGCAGTTTGACACACTCATCGAGAAGCTCGGGGCAGACAAATTTCGTTATATTCATCTGGCGAACAGCGCCGGTATTTTAGGCTATCAAAGCCGCCACACAAATCTTCAGCGTCCGGGATTGATGCTCTATGGCATCTCTCCTCTTGCGAGCCATCAGAATGAGCTCAAACCTGTGCTCAGTCTCAAATCTAAAGTGTCACTGGTGCGCACACTACCAGCAGGGCAAGGCATCTCCTATGGTAGAGAAACCGTACTGGAGCATGATACTAGGGTAGCAACCATTGGCATTGGCTATGGTGATGGCTATCCCCGCTCCATGCGCCCCAAACAAGCCAGTGTGCTCATCAACGGCAAGCGCTGTGCGCTATTAGGACGTGTTACCATGGATCAAATCATGGTGGACGTATCTAGCTTGCCTGACTGCAGTAGTGGTGACGAGGTTGAGCTCTTTGGTGAGCACATCCTCGTGAGCGAGATTGCTCAACTCGCCGACACTATTCCATGGGCTGTCTTAACGGGCATTACCCCTCGGGTGACACGGGTCTATCACCCTTGATTTATTCGTAAAAAAAAACGGCGAGTTACTCGATTGAGCAACTCGCCGCTGATTGGATTGATTATTTGGATTTTGCCAGAAAGCGTTATGCTTCGACTGGTGCCTCCTCAGCTGCTTCCTGCTGCTTTGCCTCGCGGGCTGCGGCACGGATAGACATCTTAACGCGTCCACGGTCATCGACTCCGATGCACTTGGCGGTTACGGTATCACCTTTTTTAACAACGTCCTCAGTCTTCTCGATCCGGCCTTCAGCCAGCTCTGAGATATGAATGAGACCGTCCTTACCAGGCATGATCTGCATGAAAGCACCAAAGTTCGTAGTAGAAACAATAGCTCCGGTGTAAACCGTGCCTACTTCCACTTCTGCGAACATCTGCTTGATCATCTCCATAGCGCGATCAAGGCTTTCTTTCTTAGCAGCGTAGACGTGCACAGTGCCGTCGTCTTCGATGTTGATGTCAGCACCAGACTCAGCCTGGATACCCTTGATGTTCTTACCTCCTGGCCCGATGAGTTCACCGATACGCTCAGGGTCAATCTTGGTAGACTCGATGCGTGGTGCATATTCGGAAAGCGCAGCTGGCACAGCAATGGTGTCGTGCATCTTCTGAAGAACCTTCTCACGTCCACCAGCGGCTTTCACCACAGCTTCTTCAAGAATAGCAAGCGGGACACCTGCAAGCTT
>JAACFN010000017.1 GCA_009937455.1 Verrucomicrobiaceae bacterium
TTGACATCCTCGTCAGCAATGCGGGGCTCGCCTTGCTCTCACGCATTTCCGATGGCAACCCCGCTGATTGGGAAACCATGTGGCAGCTCAACGTCCAAGCGCTCACCATTTGCTGCCAGAAATCCCTGCCCCTATTTCCTCAATCTGGCGGCCAGATCATCAACACCTCCAGCATGAGCGGCCATCGTGTGCCACCCACTGGTGGCTTCTACTCGCCCACCAAGTTTGCCGTGCGCGGCATTAGTGATGCCTTGCGTTATGAACTTCGGGCTGACGGCAACCCCACCCGCGTCGCTACCGTCTCTCCCGGCTTTGTCGACACCCCGCTTCTCGATCACTACTTTAAAGACCGTGAAGACCAGCTCGCGCAGACCCGGGCAAGCATCCGCATGCTTCAGCCCGAAGACGTTGCCGCATCTGTGTTGCACATCCTCAACACCCCACTACACGTGGAAATCACCGACATTCAAATGCGCAGTGTCGATCAGAAGTCATAGATCCCCCAGCGGCTTGAATGCTGCATGCCTATTTACAAGCAGCCTCCTGACCATCTTTACTGCGTCCCTCCTTAATCCGACGATTTTCACCTTGCCAGAACCATTTACAAGCGGTTAGATTTTAGAGTGAATTTTAATCCCCAACCTTCTAATCTTCGCCCTAATAAGATGTCACAAGTTTTCGCTAACACCTTCAGACGCATTTCAATCTTATTGTTAGCAATCATAATTACCTTACCCAGTCTCCATACCGAGGAACAGGCTAGCTACGATATAGAGCTAGGTCGACAGTCGATAGTCGATCTGACACGCCACATCAAACAACGTGACGATCGCCCGGGAGAGGGAATCATTAGACATCCCAGCTACATTAACAGGTGTTATTCGATGTTACATGGTGTTAATGTCATTACATTTTCTATTACATGAGAGATTCAGGCACAAACATACAATCTGACAGGCTATCTGCGACTCCTAAAATTGCGTTCCTTTTTTTGATATATGATTCAATCAATCAGGAGGATCTCTGGTCTCAATTCTTCAAAAACGTTGATCCTGAAAAATATTCGATCCATATACACTATAAATCTAACAAGAAATTAAAACATTTTGAAGATCACAAACTATCCAAGTGTATTCGCACAAAATACGCTCATGTTTCAATCATACATGCACACAATGCCTTAATCCAAAGCGCACTAGAGGATCCGGCAAACACCAAATTTATCAACCTTAGCCAAGCCTGCATTCCCCTTAAGCCCTTTGATGATATTTATAGTGCCTTAACAAAAGACAACTATGCCCACTTCAATATTCTTCCTCAAGAACAATGCTTTCCTCGGTGCAAACGACTACTTCAATATATCCCAGAGGATAAGATATCTAAATCTTACAACTGGTTTATCTTGAACCGTCACTTGGCCCAAATGCTATCTAGACAAAGCAAATCATACATCAACCAACGTTATAAGAAGATCTTCTGTCCTGAAGAACACTATTATATTAGCGAGCTGCTGCTTATGGAAGCAATGGATCAGGTCAGGGCAACTTTCAATAAAACAGACGAAGCGACAACATTTACTAATTGGAGTGATATGTCATACCGCTTCCCATCAGAGAAAAACCTCAAAACTTACACATCAATATCTCCTGAGGAGGTTGACCACCTGCTCAAAGCTCCCTGCCTGTTTGGTAGAAAGTTTGAAGCCAGCTGTGTTGTTGATACTCCAAGCCAAACACCACTGAGTGATTACTTGGGCAATAGAATTGCAAATTAAGTTTTTCCTTCAATCCGGCGACCAGATCATTAATAGCTCCAGTATGAGCGGCCATCGTGTGCCCCCAACCGGCGGATTTTACTCCCCTACCAAATTCGCTGTGCGCGGCATCAGTGTCGCCCTGCACAGCGAACTCCGGGCCGATGGTAATCCCACAGAAGTTGCCACCGTTTACCGGTGCTTCGTAGACATCCCCTTGCTGGATCACCACATTAGGGAACCGGAAGACCAGCTTAACCAGACACGTTCAAGTATGCGCATATTCAAGCCCTGGGATATCGCTGCCTCCTTACTCCACTTTCTCAGCACTCCCCTGCATGTCGAGCTCACCGACATTCAAATGCGCAGTGTCGACCAAAAGGCCTAGCCTTTGAGGTTATTTTACTGGAAATAAGTAACTTATAATAAGTAATCGCCATTCGAACGCTCGGCTGCCACCAAGATGTCCTCGTTGCCGTCCATAGGCCCACCAAAGTCTTGCCTCTGGCAGACTTGTGCGAAGTGTCACTTCGTCATTCCGAAAGGTCAATTTTATCCTTGGCAGCTCATAACCCGTTGATCACCATGGATAAATGGTTTTCCTTCTCCCCCTGTTTTTCCAGCGAATCTTTTTGACTCCACCAGCCTCCATCACAAGACTTATTGCCCACAGCCGTATCCAAACCATGCATTCAGCGATCTCTCCCCACTGTCACGACACCACGGCCTTGCCGCGCTCCACGAATCACGTGAGAATGCTTGCCCTGCTTATATGCCTTGTAAGTGCATGGATCATGGCAGTTCCAGTCTATGCGAACCTGATCACCGACAATTTCACCAGCAGCACCATTAGCTACGATGCCGTCCGGCTTAAGGAGAGCGATATCAATAATGGCTGGCAGGCAAACTCAAACGCCCAGGCTGGTCAGGGGTATCCACAATCTGCCTGGACGATTTCCGGCGGCACGCTAAGCAATGCCAGTGCTGAGAACAACAGCGGTGGAGAAGGCGGAGTCGCTCAAGTCATCTCCGTGACCGGAGATGGAACCGATCTGATCCTGTCCTTTGACTATAGCAACACGGGCAATGATATGCTCTACGTGCACTTGTGGGGCTTTACAGGCATACTTTCCGGAGATGACGATAACATCGGCAATTTTCAAGCCAATAACGGTCACTACTACAACAATGCCGAGGATGTTGATGGGGTTGGCAACGTCAACACCTACAATCTCAAAGATGGCTCCAACCCAGCCGGAGGGTCCCCTGCCAACGCACTCGCTTCGTTGACCGGCAGTGGCCGATACTCGATTACCATTCCGCTTGCCGATCTTGGCATTGCCGGTGTCACCAAGCTGAGTGACTTTGGCTACCTGAGTCTTGCTTTCACCCGCAATGCTGGATCCAGCCCGGGCACTACCGGTATTGACAACCTGGAACTCCGCTACGAGCCCGTGGCACCGCCTCCGCCGCCACCCTCACCCGAGCCCTCCCAGTTGCGAAACTACGGATACCTCTATTTCGAGAATGGCTATCCAACAACCTTCAACACCCGCCGCCCGCAAAGCGAAGCAAACTCCGCAGCCCGGGCCAACCCAGACCTGGTTTTCCAGACGGGTTACTTCAGCCTGCTGTTTGATTGTAATGACATCCGCTTAAAAGGATACGATGGCTTGGCCGGTTCGAACTACCGCGCCGCTCTCGAGGAGGACGTAACCACCTTCACTCCAGCCCAGAACCTGTTGTTACGTGTCTATCAAAACGGCATTGCCTATGACTGTGTGAGTGCCGTGGTAGCAGGCAATGGTTTTAATAACGTGCGGCTGATCGAAAACGGTCAATACGTGCAACGCATTGATCACCTCGGCCTGGTATTCAAGGCAGCCAACGGCGACACACTGATAAGCGATCCGAACTGCCGTCTTGAGATCACCGCGTGGCCGGACCGGGTTACCTTGCTCCTGGATTTTTCTGCGGAAACCACCAATCCGATCACGCGCACAACCATCAGGGTCATCTCACCCAGCGGCACGAGCCATCTTGCCGACACTATGGCCCATCAGGTGCGCCTGAGCCTCAAACCACAGGAGGACCTTAAGCTGGGAACACTCAACCCTGCCCAGTACATCACAACAGCCACCAATCTGCAAAACAGCTCACCTCTCGCGGTCAGTTTCGATGCCGACACCCATGCCTTTCACATCGACGTGCCCGCCGACCCAGTTTCCTACCCCGCCGATATCAATCGCATCGATGAATACCTGGTCGAGGTCACCAATCCGACAGCATCCAAGGCAAACATCCCCCTTGTTTTTGATCAGCCTGTTCCCCGCAAGATCACCGGAACGGTCATGCTACTTGCTGACGAGACTGACGGCAGGCCACTGGGTGTTCCGGTCCAGATCTCGAAGAACTGGCACCGCGATGCAAACAATCCAAGCCCCCACGAGGGTTCATGGCTGCGTGGTTCCACCATGCTGACTCTGGAGCCGGGCGAAAGCCGCCGCTTCAAGCTGCGCGTTGTCTATGGTTACTGGGGAAGTGCCGGGGCCGTGTCTCACGCCCAACTCTCACTCATCGGTTGGGGTGGCAACTGGAAATGGGAGGAAAGTGCGCTTGGCGCTTGGGGTGAGTCCATCACCTTTGATCCTGCTCATCACATTGCCGGCTCATTCATGGGAGATATACGGCCAACGTTCACCGACTCTTATTCCGCTAAAGGCCCTACCCACGGCTGGACAGAAAACTGCGGCGGGGCGGATTTTCTGATCTACCGGGACAGTGCCAACACCTATCGCTGGGGCAAACGCCTCAAGACCTGTTTCCACCGCACGGGGCCGAATCTGACAGAGGTGATCTACGGTGGCCTGACCGATGACGAGCGCATCCGCTTCACCTACACAGCGAAATCAGTATCCACCCACGACTACCACCGCCGCTTCAGTCAGTATCGCTACCAGTTTCTCGATGACGTCATATCACCACAGCGTCTGGTCTTTCATCAAATGGCTGCGGACTACTACATGGTTCCTAGCTATGGCAATTATTATCTCGGTGATGAGACAGGCATGCTCGAAAGTCGAGTCATCGATGCTGGGGGGAATACTTACAAGGGCTCACCCATCCCTTTTGACGGCAAATGGTTAAGCATTGATGACACGACGGGGGGAGGCAAAGACGCCAAAGCGCTGCGTGGACTCATGTCCCTGTCCTCCAATCTCAACGGAACACCCTTGCCCACCTATCTCCACACCTACGGCCGCACATGGGGATCAAGTACAATGCTCTTCGACCTTGCCGGTAGTACCGTGCGCGATTCCTACAATGCCGGAGATGTTGTCACCGGAGAACTGGCATTTGTCATGCCACCACAGCACCGGGACAATTACTGGGGTGGCGATAATGAGCTCATCAACCGTCTTAATCAATATGGAGAGACAGCGTGGGAACCTGTGCGTGATGAATGGCTGCACAACGTGCAGCTCGATGTGTCCATGGAGTCGGGCACCCTGCTTCGCAGTTACCCTCTTGAAATCCAACCGCAAAGCAACGACAGCGTGCTCGCTGATTTTACCATCAACGGCGGTGGCATTGGCCACCTACCTGTGATCATTCAGGATGCGGCAGCGGGTCAGGAGCTCAAGGTTCAGCGGTGGAATGATGGCAACTGGACAGACCTCGAAGGGGTCGACCTCGCTGGCAACGCCTATTATCAGGGTGTGCTCAACCCCGATGGATCCATGGATTACATCTTTAGTATTCCGCGTCCGTCTCTGGATCTGAATGCGACATGGCGTGTGCGCATCGTTGATGCCAACATCGTCATACCCAACGACCCACCTGCATTTACGGCTGATCCAATCACTGAAATCGATGGCAGTGCAAGCAGTCCATACCAAAGCTCTCTGGCCGACGACGCATCCGATCCAGAGTCTGATACGCTGACCTTTTCCAAGCTGGCCGGACCGGCTTGGCTGGATGTGGCTGCAGACGGCACACTGACTGGCACTCCGGGCCCCGCGGATGTGGACCTTAACACCTTTATCGTGCAAGTCAGCGACGGTGCTAGCAATGACACCACCACCCTGCAAATCACGGTTGTTGCCGACCCATTGGCAAGTGTCGCAGCACTGGGCAACCTGACGGATCCACCACTGATGTATGTCGATGACAGCTCATCAAACGCTACTGCTGTCACTCCGGGTGAGCTGAAGGCCATTTACTTCGAGGGAGAGGATTACCAGGGCTCACCCACCCGCGTTTACGCCCACATTGGCCTACCAGCAGGCGCGAGTGCCATCAACCAAGTTCCCGGCGTTGTGCTCGTGCATGGCGGTGGTGGCACTGCATACAGTCAATGGGTTCAACTCTGGACGGATCGTGGCTATGCGGCCATCAGCATTGCCGTTGAGGGGCAGACGGACATCGCGGCCACCCAGGCACAAAAAGATGCGGGGCTGGCAGTGGGAAACTGGCTCAAGCATGCGATGCCTGGACCAGCAAGGGTAGGCGTTTACGGAGATTCCAATGTCACCCCAATCAGCGACCAATGGATGTATCATGCCGTGGCTGACACCGTGCTGGCCAACTCGTTGCTGCGTTCCCTGCCTGAGGTCGCCGGCGAAGAGGTCGGCTTAATGGGAATTTCTTGGGGAGGAGTGGTTACGAGCACGGCAATTGGCATTGACCCCCGCTTTGCCTTTGCTGTTCCGGTTTACGGCTGTGGCAGCATGGCAGATGCCGGGAACTGGTGGGGTGTTGCCCTAGGTAACAACGACCTTTACAAGAACGTCTGGGATCCGATGGTCCGCATCGGGAGTGTGACTCAGCCTATGCTATGGCTTTCCTGGCCCGAGGACGCTCATTTCCCACTCGACAGCCAGGCAGACTGTTACCGGACAGCTCCCGGACCACGCATGGTATCGCTGATCCCCGGCATGGGCCACGGCCACAGCCCAGCATGGAACCGTTCAGAGAGCTATGCCTTTGCCGACAGTATTATCAATGATGGAACACCCTGGTGTCTGCAGCAAGGCGCCAGTCTCAACGGTGGGCTGGCAACTGTTGAGTTCTCAGCAACCAAGGCCCTTGACCAAGCCTCCGTTATCGTCACTCTGGACAGCGGCTTCACCGGTAGCCGGACATGGACGGAGACCACAGCCATCCTGACATCTAACGGATCTGGCAGCTACACTGTCACAGCACCCATACCTGACTATGCCACCGCATGGTTCATCAATGTCCACAGTGGTTCTTTAGTGGCGAGTTCAGACTATCAGGAAACACCCGAGACATTCACCTTGAGCTACTCGGCAGGACCCAATGGATCTATCAGTGGCAGCAACCCGCAAGCGGTCCGATACGGGTCGGACGGTTCCGCAGTCACAGCTGTCCCGGACACCGGCTATCATTTTGTAAACTGGTCCGATGGCAGCACGGTCAATCCGCGGATCGACACGGGTGTTGTTACCGACATTAATATCACCGCCAACTTCGCCATCGATACCTTCACGCTAAGCTACACGGCAGGTCCGAACGGGTTTATCAATGGCACCACTCAGCAAATGGTCGAATACGGTGCCAACGGCTCCGAGGTGACTGCCGTGCCTGATGCCGGCTACCATTTTGTCGACTGGTCCGATGGCAGCACGGCTAACCCCCGTACTGACATCAATGCGACATCAGACATCGAGACCATCGCCAATTTCGAAATCGACCCACCAGTTGGTGATTGGGCAAATGCCGAAACCACCCTACTTGGAATAGTCTCTGCGGGAACAATCAACGACACCCACGAAAGTGACAATGTTTATCAGGTACTTACCGAGGCAGAAAGCGGTGGACGCCGTAATCGGCGCAGGTCTCAGCTCGAGCACAAGTGGGTTTTTGACGTCACCGGCGGGGAATTGGTGACCTTCTTTGTCGAGGCACACCACTCGGCGAACAGCGAACGCGATGATTTCCTCTTCTCCTATTCCATTGATGACCTTAACTACTCCAACATGCTCACTGTCACCAAGACCGCAGACGATGACACCACCGACTTTTATATTTTGCCGGGTGATCTCAGTGGTATAGTATACGTGCGCGTTGTGGATACAGATCGCACCCAGGGCAACAACACGCTTGATCATCTCTATATCGACAACCTGCTCATTGTATCCGAGAGCGCTAGCGAACCTCCCGCGGCCGCGGCTGGCCCCAATCCAGCCGATGGTGCCATTGGTGTGCCCATGAACAACACGGTGCTGAGTTGGACGCCGGGACTACTGGCATCCTCGCATAATGTGTATTTTGGAATCAACCCTGCACCCGGAAGCACAGAGTTTCAAAGTAACGTTGCGGCGAGCATTTTCACTCCTGGTGAACTGGCGGCCAATACAACCTATTACTGGGCTATCGACGGGGTCAATAGTGCCGGCACCACTCAGGGTCCGGTTTGGTCATTCACCACCAGTGGTCTCATACCCGAAATGCATGTGTCTGCCATTGACCTTGGTCTGCAACGCAAGGGCAAAAGCTATAGTGGTGTGGTGACTGTAAGAATTGTTGATAGTGCCACGGGGCAGCCTGTTGCCGGAGCTAGTGTCCAAGGCGATTTCAGTGGTGTTTTCAATGGGTCCGCGAGTGCCCTCACTGACGCGAGTGGCGAGGCCACACTGAGCACATCCGCCAAGGAAAGGTTACCATTGAGTTACACATTCACCGTAACGGGTATAAACGCAGCAGCTTACCTCTATCAACCTGCAAGCAATACTGAAACCTCGGACAGCGGCAGTTTTTAGACGGACCCATCGCGACGCATCTCAAAGGGATCGCTCACTTGCGCATCTGACATGGCCATTGTCCGATGCCACTTACACCCGCTCAGGACACCGAGCTCTCATAGAGAGCAAAATAGTTTTCGATAATGGTCTTCCATTCCAGCGTGGATTGCAGGCTTTCGATCGTATCCAAATCTGGCTCAAAAAAGGATTCCGGCTTGTTCAACATGCTTATCAACAACTTCTCCAGAGCTTCCTTGCTGTTTTGGTCATATGTGTAAAAAACCTCACCTTTTTCCATGCCCTCGTAGCCACATGCATGACTCACTAGCAGCTTACATCCCATGGTCGCCGCTTCCAGCGGCCCCAAAGCCAAACCTTCTGCCACAGATGGCAGGCAAAACAACTTGGCGTTTAGCATGGCCTCATATTTTTCCTGGCCATGAATCGGTGGAAGCAAACGAATACGGGCATCATTGCCTATGAGTTTTTTTATGGCTTCCAAATGATTTTCGTAGTGTCTTGGCGTGGGTCCATAGATGTCGAGCCGCCAATCTTTTGGTGCTTTTTGCTGAAACGTTGAGACGAGTTTAAAAACGCCTTTCCTGGGAGAAACCTCACCAATAAAAAGCAGGGTGTTCTCTTTCTTGGGAAAGCGCTTCAAAGATTTGGAGTAAGTTTCTTTGCTGAACTCCAACAAATCTTGATCTACCCCATTAAGAACAATTTCAAATTGGCCTACAGCACCTTTTTCTTTGAGGTTTTTTATTTCTTGCTGAGTAAGCACAAAGTAGCGCGAACATCGTTTGAACAAAATACGCTCATAAAGAATGTTAGCCAGCCAGCGCTTATAAAATCGGCGCTCGTTTTGAACATACGGATGCCAATGGCCATGGGGACTATGCACTAAACACGCAGAGGTTTTTTGTTTATTCAGATAGCGTAAAATCTTACCGCTGAATCCAGTCATGCCATGTAAATGAATAATCTGTGGCTTAATGGCATTAAGCTGCGCTTGGGTGTGCAGAACATAAGGTTCTGAAGCCGCCACAGAACTTTTATTAGTCATTACATATTGCCTTATATTAGGGGCTGAGTAGCTAAGCAGGTTATGAACAACATTATATATGCCACCGCGTTTGTGCTCGTAATTTTTCATTACATGCACAATGATTAATGGCTCTTTTGTATCTATCATAACTTCTCTCAAGATGAATATGCTTACACTACATATTGCATAAAATAAATCCAATCAATATCTGTTGGATAGTAAATACATGGGGGCTCAAATACAGATCGTAATACAAATACAGACCCAGCTAAAAAAGCCATTTACCCACACCTTAAAACATCCATCAATAAGCCCTTTATTTAGGCAACATATTGCCATCCAGAAAAACAAAAACTACTGTAATTGTTTTTTAAGCCTATACGCTATGTTCAACAATCTTGCGACCGGCCGACCGCCTGACATCATCAAAATTTTCGAAACGCCGAACAAGGCCTTGGGTTCCTCTCCTGCCCAATAACGAGCAATTTCCATTTTGTCGGCAGCAATGGCTCTCATTATTAACCTGCCTGCAAGATAGACACTTCGCCGACCAACCAATACCTGTATCATAGGATTCGCATCATTTTTCAACGGACGGATTGCTCTCAGTGTCCCGTCATAACTCCTGATTAAATCTCGCACTTCCGAACCATATCGTATGTTGTAATAAGTCAACCGCTCTGGAATAAAAGCAAAGTTCTTATCAGCAGCCGCAGCTCTTACCCACAACTCATAATCTTCTGTTCCACGAAACTCACTCTCAGATGAAAATCCACCTAACTCATCAAAGCATGATTTAGTGATCATCACGCTACTAAGAGTGAAAAGACAATTTTTGATCAAGCCTGGTAGAAATTCCCGTCCTCTCTTCTGATCGAAATGGGAAATTCCAGAAAAATTTTCCTTACACCCATTCAGCCGAACCCCCTCAACACCAGTAAAAGAAAGATCCGACTTATTCTCTCTCATGAAAGCCAATTGCTTTTCGAGTTTATGGCTATCAAACCAATCATCACTGTCTAGGAAGCAGAGAAAATCCCCCTTAGCCTCTCTTGCACCCCTATTTCTGGCTGCCCCCTGACCTGCATTTTTCTGCGTAAGCACCCTCACTCGCTCCTCATTTCCGATGATTATATTCAGAGCCGCTACCGCTTCAGGTCTTGAACCATCATCAACAATAATCCACTCCCAACACTCATAGCTCTGAGCCTTTAGTGATTCAAAGGCTTTGCCAATGAAATCATGGCTGTTGTAGTAAGCGGTAACGACAGAAATCATGTAAACAATAGTAAGATAGCTAACAGCAAAAATTGAAATCTTCTTTATAATAATGGTGCGGCTTAAAACAAACCAGACAATGTTCAAAAATAATTTTGGGGGTTTCGGAGTATTTGTTGGAAGAGAATCGCAGCTACGCCTGATACTGTATTACCGTCTAGCGTCATAACTTCACCGATTCCGGATCAAAGACCTCTGGATCGTAGTCATCATCCATCCACTCAGCATGGCCAGCAAGGCATTCCTTATAGCCAAAGGATCCTCCACAGTCCTCTGGTGGACAGGCTCGTTCGCCGCCCAGCATCTCAAGCGTGTTCTCACCTTCCTTTTTTTCTTCGATAACAAGTTCGTGGGTCCAGTCATCAAAAAAATCGTAGCGATACATTAGCCTAACAGGCAATTTACGCCGCCCTGCAAACTGCCCCAGAGTAATGTCCTTTTCATCGGTAAATTCATCACCAGGTCCGACTTGCTCATTGGTATTGGCAATCACCTGCTTGAGGTGGCGGCCCTTACCATGCCGAAACTGATGAGCCTGCTCATCATTCCAACCCATTGCCTTTTGGATAATCTGATGCAAATCAGAAAAAGTGGCTGTCTCAGGCACAGAAAACCTCCTCCACACCTGCGGCTCAGTTTCATACAGGAAGATTTTAAGAATGTAAGAGTTCATAGAAAAACGTATTAATCATCTTGTAGCTGGAATACACGAAAAATTTTCCATGTATGCAGATTGCTTTAAGAATCAACGACTAGTCAAACATGCTCTTCAGATCTGCAAAGAAGTTGTCCGTCTCCTCTTCGGTAACCTCAGCTCCCATAATATCATCGTAGTCATGCTGCTCTACGTGTTTGTCATCCAGCTCCATCAAAAACTTACTCGCTTCGCCAGCTTGTTGCTGACCCCATTTTGTCCGCACAGAACACCAGGTCAACGTGCATCGGTCCTGAGCTCGGGTGATGCCCACATAGAGCAACCTGCGCTCCTCGTCTGATGTGCCTTCATCAATGCTTCGTTTATGAGGAAGTATGCCCTCTTCCAGCCCCACGAGGTAGACGATGGGATACTCCAAACCCTTAGAAGCATGCAGGGTAATGAGGGTCACTCCACGCTGTTTATCGATGTCATCATCTGTCTCGCGCTCGCGTGCAAGGGCTGACATATCCAGATATTTTTGTAGCGACAGCTTCTTCTTCGAGGCCTCCTTGAGATCCTGAATCACGGTGTCGATACTATCACGCCTCATGTCCGTCTCACTGTCATTTTTGCTACTCCGCTTGACCCAATCAATATAGCCCATCTCATCGAGCATAGCGGTCATCACGCTACCCATATTTTCTTGATTGGAAGTCATCCTATCGCGGTAGCCAAGGATCATCTCGGTAAAGGCATCGACGGATTTCTGAGCTCGGCTCGAGAGTTGATCCGACGCCGAGCCCATGGCCTCCCAAACACTACCGCCACGTTCGTGCGAGGTATCTGTCAGTAAAACCGCTGCTGCCTGACCAATACCGCGCGGGGGAGAGTTCATAATACGAAGCAAGGGCACATCTGCACTCGGGTTGGCCAGCACCTGCAGGTAGGCCAGCATATCGCGCACCTCACGCTTGTCATAGAAACTCTGCGCTCCAATCATCCGGTAGGGAATCTGCTCTTTGCGCAGAGCCAGCTCGAGATGGCGGCACTGCGAGTTTGTTCGAAATAGGATCGCTATATCTTCGAGTGGTTTTTTCTCCACTCGATGTAATTCCGTAATCTCATGGGAAATAAATTCAGCCTCTTCTTCGTCACCTGGCATCGAGATAATACGAAGCGGATCCCCTACTGGTTTTACTGACCTGAGCTGCTTCTCCCGCCGCCCCACATTATGCACGATAAGAGAATTTGCCGTGTGAATAATTGCCTCCGAGCTTCGGTAATTGTGTTCAAGCCGAATGACCTTCGGATTGGGGAAAAATTTCTCAAACTGGAGGATGTTCTCAACTTCAGCACCGCGCCAGCCGTAGATACTCTGATCATCATCTCCCACCACACAAACGTGATAAGGCTCACCGACCAGCTGCTGCAACAGACGCATTTGCAATCCATTGGTATCCTGAAACTCATCCACTGTGACTCGCGTCCAGCGTTTCCGGCAAATTTCACAGACATCTGGAAATTCACGCAGTAGTCGCTCCGCAAGTAATAAAAGGTCATCAAAATCAACCGCGTTCTGCGCACGCAGTTCATTTTGGTATGCGCGCGCTATATCGGCAATAAAGGGGTCTTGAATCGAATCCGCATCGCCGCCGGCATTTTTTGCCTTTGAGATAATAGACAAAACCATGCCCGGCTCGATTTTTTCCTGCGCACCTCCTTTGCGGATAATGATTTGCTTGATCAGGCCAGTCTGATCGTTGCCGCTGTAGATCGTAAAATTAT
>JAACFN010000190.1 GCA_009937455.1 Verrucomicrobiaceae bacterium
TGCGGCGCTCGCTGGATCAATGCTACCTTCGCCAGATTCCACACCAAAAAATCTCGAGACACCGTCATTGGACCAACTGATAAGGGACGCTACTACATCCTAGCATTGAAATC
Source organism: Verrucomicrobiaceae bacterium (assembly GCA_009937455.1). GTDB lineage: Bacteria > Verrucomicrobiota > Verrucomicrobiia > Verrucomicrobiales > Akkermansiaceae > Oceaniferula. The sequence continues at coordinate 114 of JAACFN010000190.1, forward strand.
AGAAGCCCCTGAATTATTTGAAGATATTCCATGGCATAGTGAGACAATGCTGAGCTCAACAGAGGCGAAGGCAAAACACGCGGGCCGCAATGTCGAGCTACTGCCCCAACTCGCAGAGACAACAAACCTGGAGGACTGGCAAAGACTACTCACAAGCCCGCTTGGCGCTGCGCTCAAAAAAGCCTTAGGCGAACCACTGGAAGACATTTCCCTGTGATGAACACAGCCCGCTCCGAGATCAAAGCACATTGATTTCAGATGCCTGAGAAAAAGACATCACCTCCCCATCGACTTCGACTTGCAGCGCTCCATCAGGACCCACTCCACGGACAAGCCCGCTGAGTTGCTTTTCATGCGCACTAAATTTGATATGCTTTCCGGTGAGATAACAAACCCCTCGCATGCGTTCCAACTGGGCACCAAAGTGCTCAGCACATGCGTCTACTTCAGCCATGATGCCCGTTAATAGAGCGGCAAGAACCATCTCCCGAGATACAGGGCATTGCACCACATCAGCTACAGCGATCGCCTCAATTCTTGCATTTTCTGATGGCGGGGCACTCATCACATTGAGCCCTATACCAACGATGACAAAATCCTCTCGTGCCTCAGTCAGGATGCCAGCACACTTCTTATCTTGAATGTAAATATCATTAGGCCACTTCACCTGCGCCTGAACCCCCCATCGAGCGTTAAGCGTTTCCGCGATGCCGATCCCTGCAGCAAGAGCGATACGACTCCAATTCGTCTTGGGAAATGAAGGCCGAACAACTATCGAAAAAAGTAAACCATCACCGGGTTCACTAACCCAGCTAGCCCCTCTTCTGCCCCTGCCCGCGGTTTGGTGCTCTGAGAGCACTACGGTTCCGTGCTCAGCTCCCGCTTCAGCTAATCTGCGCGCCTCATCATTGGTTGAATCGAGCTCATGATGGTAATGCAAACGCAAATACCAATCTGGGGCTAATGCTGCGAATTGACGTAAATCAAACATCAGCACATCGTCTAGCGGCGATTAAATCGAGAAATCTCTCGCTCCACTTCACGCATCTCTGTGCGCTTTTTCAAATCCTGCCTCTGGTCTGAGTGAGTCTTACCTTTGCCTATTCCTATCTCCACCTTCACTCTGCCGCCTTTCCAATACATCCTCAGACAGGGCAAAGTACAACCCTTCTGAGAAGTGACTTCATCGAGTTTTATAATCTCTTTCTTGTGAAGTAAAAGACGCCTGGGCCGAGTCACTCCGTGCTGGAACCACTCACCGGCAGTCTGCCACGGCTGTATATGGCAGCCGTAGAGAAAAACTTGGCCATTTTCAATACGAGCATAGCCCTCGGCAATATTGACCTTGCCTGCTCGGATGGACTTTACCTCAGTGCCTTTGAGCTCAATACCACACTCGTAAGTGTCAGAAATGTGATAATCACGGCGCGCCTTGCGATTCGTTGCTATGTCGGCGCTCATACTATCACATGCACGCAAAGCGCAGAGCCACTGCCGCCACGCCTTTGCTGTTGGAAGAAGTTAATCTTCCTTGGGTTCAGAAAGCACTACCTTGCCTTCGATGATTTCAGTCAAAGCAATATCTGCAGCGCCCATACTAGGAACGGTATCAATGAGAGGCGAACGTCCTTGGTTGAGCTGAGCAACACGCTTTGACAGGACATTTACAAGAATTTGAGGATCTTCGATGATCTCAGCGGCTTTTACAACAAGGTTGCTTTTCATAGAATTTGAGGAAGAAAGGGCCTTTTGCTTAGATTGATCAAACGGAATAATGTTTGATTCGTCCATGGCCGTGTCGTGGGTAGATGGTGATTTGTTAAAAATGCATTTACCACGAGTTACGTAGAACATGCAAGTGCGGGCAGACTGAAATCATTATTACCCCATAAAATCAAGCTTATTATGTCTTTATTTGATTTCCTGCCCTCACCCCAAAGCCCCCTATGCGCCGCTCAAAACCCATCATAAGCTCCCTCCTCAAGTAACAAACCGTCAGCATCATTGCCGCCATTTTACACAAGACTTTTGGCCCTGACTTAGTCACACTATGCACAGCAAGCTCCACCGACCCCCTCTTCTGTATCACGCAATCACCTTAAGAAGCTAAGAATCCATGACTCCAGCACCATCCCTGCAAGCATCCATCCATATCGGAGCAAGCTCGATCTCGCTGCTCATCGTGGAGGCAGACACAGATTGCGAAAGCGCACCCGGAGACTTCCTTGAGCAGTCTATCCCCCTAGCGCATGATATTTACCAACGCGGGGCTGTGAGAAGATCCACCATCGAACGCTGCGTGAAAATAATCAACGGCTACCGTGAGACACTTCAAGAGCTAGGCGCTACCGAAGAAACACCCATCCGTGCCGTCGCCACCAATGTTTTGGCAGAAGCCAGCAACCAAGACTCCTTTATTAACCGCATTCAAATCGGCTGCGGATTAGAAATCGAAACCCTCGACGAAGGCGAAATGACTCGCCTCATCTATCTGAAGACACGGAGGCGGCTTCGAGATACGCCATCCATGAACAAGCGCACCACGCTGGTTGTTCACGTTGGCCCGGGAAATACGCGCGCCCTGCTATTCAAGAATGGAAGAATCTCAGATTACAGCAATTACAGGCTAGGTGTTTACCGCACTGGAGAAGCCATTACCAAAAACCAAGACGACCAAGACGCGAGCTTCAGCATCACCAAAGTCACCCGCGAACACATCCGCAGTCAGATCAACCAAATCAACCACGACTATCGAGATGCAGACATTGAGGAGTTGGTCATGATTGGCTATGAAATTCAGCACCTCGCTCATGTCTTGGCTAAACCAGGAAAAACAAAAAGCAGCTACAGCGCGTTAGCCGACATGGCAAAAAAGATCTCCTCCATGACAGAGGAAATGCGCGTGAAGCGCTACCAACTTGATTACAACAGCGCACAAGCAATCATCCCCGCTCTGGAAATCAATCTCGCCATCGCCGAGACACTGGAACTAAAAACCATACGTCTTCCCGGTAGTGATTATGAACGCGGCTTACTTCTGGATATCCCTACATCATTCTCACTAACAGACGGCTTCCAAAAAGAAGTCCTGCGCTCAGCCGTAAGCCTAGCTCGCAAATACAGAGTGCATAGGTCACACTCTAACCAAGTCACTCGTCTCAGCCAATTATTGTTTGAAGCCACCACCGAGCTTCACGAGCTCGATGAACACTATTCCCTACTACTTCAATGCGCCGCCATCGTGCACGAATGTGGAAACTTCATCAGCTCACGTGCCCA
>JAACFN010000003.1 GCA_009937455.1 Verrucomicrobiaceae bacterium
CAATTCCTGAGAGGGAACGTGCTCGCTGGATGATTTCATTCGCATCAAGAATGTGATCCACACCAAAAATGGCACGTATCTCAAGCTGCTGCATACCAGATGATACACTAGACTGTTGAGGGGCTACTGGTGAGCTGGGCACTTGATGCGCTGCAGGGATCACTGGTGGAACGTCAGGCACTTGGTCAATCACCACTTGAGATTGACTTGTTATTTCCGCAACAGATTCTGCTGGCTGGTCATCTTGAGATGAGACTGCATTAGAGTCTTCGCCAAAAGATGCTACGACTGGCTTGAAAGGTGCGGGCACGGCTGCAAAATCTTGTTGAGGCTCAAGGTTGGCTTTAGCCGTTTCGTAATTGTCATGGGAATCGGCAACCGCCTTGAAGGGCGAATCGTTTGCAGTGTCAGCCTGCTCGGCATCATCTTGATCCGCCTGCTGACCAAAACCGTCCATCTTAAAAGGTTCATCAGCACCTCCTGCTTGACCTGCGTCATCACGTGCAAACGGAGAGTCCGCAGCCCCTTCACCTGCAGCTTCTGGTGTAGATGAGTCCTTATTTCCTCCTGATGCGATGCTGAATATTCCTTTCTTAGACATTTCTTAATATGGTTAGTTTGTTGCCACTGTGTGAACTTCAAGCGCTAGCTTCATTCAATGTAGCTAGTACTAACTATAACGATTATCTGATAGTTATCCACACAATAATTCATGAATTTTAAACATGGTATTCGCCTTTCTGGGCGATGCTCAAGATGGCTCGTTTAGTTGGCCTCTAGGTCACATTTTGTGCCGCACTCAACATAGAAAAACCAAATCCGAAGTCATGCTGTCATCGGTTTATTTTTCAAATGTAAGTTTGCCACTATGCATCTCAGCACGAATCAAATCACCATCCTTAAATCTACCTTCAAGCACTTCAAGGCTGAGAGGGTCAAGCAGGTGGCGCTGAATAGCCCTCATAACCTTGGTTTGCAATGAATTCCTTAGCCTCAGGTGAGAGGGCCAGACCAATTCCTTGCTTGGCTAGCCGTTGGCGCACGCGCTCCAGCTGCAGCCCGACAATTTCAGTAAGCTCATCACGATTGAGGCGATCAAAGATGATTGTTTCATCGATACGGTTAAGAAATTCAGGACGGAAATGACCACGTAGTGCTTCCGTCACTTTTGCTTCTCTTTGCTCGGCATTTTGCTCATCCATAATAAACTGACTGCCTATGTTTGATGTCATAATCAGTACCGTGTTCCGGAAATCAACGCTGCGTCCCTGCCCATCTGTAATTCGACCATCATCAAGCACTTGAAGTAACACATTGAAGATGTCGGGATGCGCTTTCTCAATCTCGTCAAAAAGTACGACTGAGTATGGATTACGCCTGACATGCTCACTGAGCTGCCCACCTTCCTCGTAACCAACATATCCTGGAGGAGCTCCAATCAGACGCGCCACACTGTGTTTTTCCATGTATTCGGACATATCGATGCGGACCATGGATTGCTCGTCATCAAATAAGAATTCCGCGAGCGCCTTAGAGAGCTCCGTCTTGCCAACCCCAGTAGGCCCGAGAAAAAGAAACGAGCCAATGGGCCTGTTCTCATCTTGTAAGCCAGCACGCGCACGACGCACGGCGTTGGAGACAGCCACAATCGCATTGCTCTGACCAACCACCCTCTCACCGATGCGCTCCTCCATCTTCACAAGCTTTTCTCGCTCGCCCTCCTGAAGTCTACTCACTGGAATACCTGTCCATGAGGATATCACTCGTGCAATATCCTCCTCGGTAACCTCTTCCTGGAGGATACGTGAATCAGTTTGGAGGTGGGAGAGCTTGTCCTGAGCATCAGCGAGGTCTTTCTCGGCTCCTGGAAGGTCGCCATAAGTGATTTCCGATGCCCGATTAAGATTCCCAAGTCGCTGAGCTTGCTCAGCTTCGTTTCTAAGATCTTCGATGCGTTCTTGAGCATTGCGCACAACATCAATCACATCTTTCTCGTTTCTCCACCTCGCCATTAAAGTGGCAGATTCTTCTTTAAGATCCGCCATTTCCTCAATGACCTTTTCAAGTCGAGCGGCGCTGGCATCATCACTTTCTTTTTCCAGAGCCTGCCGCTCCATTTCAAACTGCATCACCTGACGCTCGATGCGGTCAATTTCGACTGGCATGGAGTCGAGCTCGATCTTAAGTCGAGCAGCTGCTTCATCAATAAGATCAACCGCCTTATCAGGCAAAAAGCGATCTGCGATGTAACGATCCGATAAATTCGCTGCGGCAACAAGTGCTCCGTCTTTGATGCGAACGCCGTGATGGACTTCATAACGCTCCCGCAGACCTCTTAGAATGGCAATGGTGCTCTCAACGCTAGGCTCTTCACAACGCACTGGCTGAAAGCGTCGTTCGAGTGCTGCATCTTTTTCAATATACTTCCTGTATTCATCCAATGTTGTTGCGCCAATGGCATGCAGTTCACCGCGAGCAAGCTGCGGCTTTAGGAGATTAGATGCGTCCACTGCCCCCTCGCTGGCGCCAGCGCCAACAATGGTGTGCAGCTCATCAATGAATAAAATAATCTCACCCTCGGATTCTGTAACCTCTTTGAGGAATGCCTTGAGTCGATCCTCAAACTCGCCTCGATACTTAGCCCCAGCAATCATGCCGCCAAGATCCATCGAAATTAAACGCTTATTCTTCATGGAATCAGGCACGTCTCCGCTAATAATACGGCGAGCAAGCCCCTCAACGATGGCCGTCTTGCCTGTGCCCGGCTCACCTATGAGAACCGGGTTGTTTTTGGTCCGCCTGGACAGAACCTGCATAATTCGACGAATTTCTTCATCACGGCCGATGACCGGATCAATCTTCCCCTCGCGCGCTTTCGCGGTGAGATCTGTGCCATACTTTTCTAAAGTTTGATATTTTCCTTCAGGATCTTGATCGGTCACCTTTTGGCTGCCTCGGATATCCTTCAGTGCGGCATCTGCTTTGGCCCTATCTAGGCCCGCCCCCTTAAGCATTTTTCCTGCTGGCGAATCAGCATCTAAACTGCCTAATAAAAAGTGCTCCACACTCAGGAAATCATCCCCCATTTCTCCTCGAACCTTATCGGCAGCATCGAGGCTAGAACGCAAGCCATAGCTCATCTGCGGCTGTGCTGTGGCCCCCTGAATACTAGGTTCACGCTCCAAAGCATTGATAGCCTCGGCTTTGAGGCGCGTTACCTCAATGCCCGCCTTTTCAAGGATAGGCACAACGATGCCACCCTCTTGTTGGAGCAGTGCAATTAAGACATGCAGGCTTTTCAACTCAGCATGTGCAGAGTGCGATGCCAGCTGCTGCGCAGCTTGTAGTGCCTCCTGAAATTTGGTGGTAATTTTATCAAGTCCCATAATGTTGTTGGTTGTATGTGTTAATAGAGATTCTTCGGGTAGCTGCGTCAGCTTAACGTCGCGCCGTTTGTTCTAAAGGTTAAGCGTCATCATAGTAATTTTTTGTTCACTTATTTAGAAAACATTTCGACCTCTGTTCAATCTATTATTGGTCATCTCGTCAGCTAGGTCATTGAAAAACTTCAAACTTCACCCTTGCAACAGACTAGCTCTCCAGCATATCCACCAGCATGTCCAAGGCCCTGCCACCCAAGCCCCGCAGTCTGAGCCAGAAAAAGCGCGCTATCACAATTGTGGCCGCTCAATACAATGCTGAGTTTACTGACGCGTTAGTGGAAAATACCCAACAGGAACTTAGTGAGCTCAATCCAAACATTGAAATCAACACCATTCGCGTACCGGGAGCTTTTGAAATACCTGTGCTTGTAGAGTCGGTGTTGCAACAGCAAAAACCTGCATGCGTCATTGCTCTTGGCTTAATTATTCGAGGTCAAACAGCTCATGGAGACATGGTTGCAGAGAGTGTGACTCAATCGCTCCAGCAAATAGCGGTCTACCACGTTACCCCCGTCATCCATGAAGTGATTTTATGTGATGACACGAAGCAAGCTTACGCAAGGTGCATTGGCAGTAAGTTGAATCGAGGCAAAGAAGCGGCCAGAGCCGCTGTGGCAATCATGGAGAGCATCAATCAAGTGCAGCGTAGCAGCACGCGCATATTCCCCCACAAGGCGTAATGATAATGCTTAAACGTCGTAATATTCGAGAAGCTGCCATCCAGTTTCTCTACTTAGCTGACCTTGAAGACGGCCCCGAGGCCGCTGATATGGAAGACGCCTTCTGGCAAATGATTCAGGAGAGCAGCCTCAAAAAGCTCAATCTTGCAAAAGCCAAGGCCATTCTCCATGTTGCGCAGGGGCGAAATGGGCGCGTAATCAAGCTCAACGAACTAACATCGGCTATTCAACCTGAACTCGCGACGGGTAGCGGCACAAAAGATCTTATTGAAGCACTCAAAGAACTCGCCGCACAAGAGGAGAAGCTGAGCAGTCATATTGAGGCCCTCAGATCGTTTTTGCAGAATAAAAGCGATAACCCCGTACCTGATCAAATGATTCAAGACGCCATGGACGTCAATCATAGCCTCATACAGGCTAGATCAAGCTGGGATGAAACATCATCAGATCACCCAGATTGGGCAGTAAAACTTGAAGCGATCAACGCAACCATCGCCCACCTGACAAGATCATCCCAAAGGTTTGCCTCCATTGATGATCCCGAATCAACCATCGTTGACTTTGCCCACCTCCGAACAAGCAGCTCAGAGCTATCAACTTTTCGCAGAGAAACACAAGAACTCGTCGCTCATATTCTGCAACACAAAGAGGAGATTGATGCTTCCCTCGCCAGCGTGATCGAAAACTATGCACCACAGCGAGTTGATCCTGTTGACCGAGCTATTCTCAGACTGGCCACTTACGAGCTAAGAATGGCAGATGATATTCCGCGTGCTGTCACCATCAATGAGGCGATAGAAATAGCTAAGAAGTTCGGCACCAACGAATCTGCCCGCTTTATCAACGGCGTGCTGGACGCGCTCTAAGCAGCAAGGCCTTTAAAAATGCTGGAACATCCTTACATCCTGAAAGTCTGGCAGACATTCAGGAGTATCAATGGATAGCAGATTATGGGCCAAGCAGCAGGTTCCAGCTTGCAGCGGTCATGACGAAGTGGTTTGATCTTCACGAAGGAAGATGATCCAAATGACTAGGCGAACCAAGCTGCGTCTACCAGACACCATCCAATGAGCAAATAATGAGCAAAACGATTGAAATTCATGGCGAAAACAACATCCCCGAAGAAGGGGCCCTTGTTATCCCTGGCCGTCTCGATTTCAACCAAATGCTACTGCTCGAGCAAATCTTTGCTGGCCGCAGCATCACATGGCTTTGTGAGGAAAATATTGTTCTCGATGACTCCGTGCGCAGCTACCTAGAACAGGACGGAATTACTGCGGTTGCTTTCTCAGCGGAGGATGAGGCCCCAGAGATCATTGGCAAAACACTAGAAAACAACCTGCAGGATGGTCAGCTAATTGTCTATCTTAGCGGGCTTGCCAGCGTGCGTGAGGGCGAATGCCGTCATCTACTGGCAAAAAATCTCAAACAGCTCTGTGCATTTGGACTTCCCGTTCTGCCCCTAGCCGTGGCTAAACCAACCGAGCTTGCATACTCTCCTGAGAACCTCAACAGATTACCCGGCAATATCTTTTCTTTTGCCCCCCTCATCCCTGCCCGTGCCGTCACAGTAGCGGCATGGCAAGAAGCCATTCATGCTGCTGATGAAGTGTGGTTCTCCGCCCGAGCATTTCTCAATGACTCTCTTCCGGTGGCTATACTCAATGGCATTAAGAAACACGGCTCTAGCACCACGCTCTATGATGGCACAGACGACTCAGCCACCAGCTTCGACAAACTACTTGGGGCAGCGATTGCATTAGCTGGAGTCATTAAAAAACAAACTAAAAAGAGGCGTGTTGGCATTCTGCTACCCCCAGGAAAAGGCGGCATGATAGCAAACCTCGCTGTTGTGTTTGCCGGAAAAATACCGGTCAACATCAACTTCACCTCCAGCCAAAGTGCTATCCATTCATCAATCCGTCAGTCCGGAGTCGATAAATTTATCACTGCTGACCCATTCGTTCGCAAGGCTCCATCTTTTCCGTGGCCACCTAACCGTGATCTCATTTTTATTGAGCGTGTGCTACCTACGATTAAGAAAAAGATCATTCGCTGGATCGTACTAAGCAAGATCCTGCCCACACCTGTAATCATCAAAATCCTCGGTCTCTCAGACCTGCAAGGTGATGACGAAGCTATTCTTCTGTTCACATCGGGATCATCCGGCGAACCCAAGGGAGTACCGCTCACGCACCGCAACGTGCTTGCCAATGTCTGCCAATTTGGTTGCAAAATTCAGCTGCGCCATCAGGCCAAGATTCTTGGATGCCTGCCGCTATTCCACTCCTTTGGCAGCACAGTAACATTGTGGTATCCCTGCATCGAAGGCATAAACCTGATCACCTATCCAAACCCGCTTGAAACAAAACGCCTCGCTGAACTAATCGGTATGCACAGCGCCAATTTGTTGCTTTCCACTCCCACATTTTTGCGAGGTTACATGCGCCGCGTGAAACCTAACCAACTACAGTCACTTGACTACGTGATTACGGGTGCTGAAAAACTTCCTCAATCGCTCGCCGAGTCATTTCAAGAAAAATTTGGCATTCTACCCATGGAAGGATACGGGTTAACAGAGACCTCCCCTGCCACCAATGTCAATCTACCTGACCCTCCGAGCGAAGGTGGCGCCCCCATTATCAATACTAATCGCAGTGGTTCTGTCGGCAAATTCCTACCGGGAATTGCCGTCAAAATGACAGATCCTGCTACTGGAAAACCATGCCCTATTGATACTCAAGGAACCATATGGCTGCGCGGCGCCAACGTTTTTCCAGGATACCTTGATAACCAAAAAAAGACCGATGATGTGATCACGGATGGCTGGTTTAACACGGGTGATATCGGTCGTGTTGATGAGGACGGCTTCTTATTTATTGAAGGACGTCTCTCACGCTTCTCAAAAATAGGAGGTGAAATGGTCCCCCACGAAACTATCGAAGCCGCAATCATTAAGCTTCTGGGTCTTGATCATGAGACTGAACGCCGCATTGCCGTTGTCGGCATTCCCGATGTGCAAAAAGGCGAGGCAATCGCTTTGCTCACAACCGTCTGCGGAGAAACATTCCAGCAAGAGTGCATTGACCTTCGCTACAAACTCATGGACACAGGCTTGCCAAGTCTCTGGTGCCCAAAAATGTTTATTCCAGCAGATCAAATTCCTATTTTGGCCTCAGGTAAACTAGACATCAAAGGTTGTCAGGAGCTTGCGGAACAGAACATATGAAAACTTTGATTTTCATATTACTTTCAGTGACATGGGCGCATGCCCAGATACCCGCAGACTGCACACAAGTAGTGGTTGGCATCTCAAATGGGTGGAACTCCTCGCATGCATCGCTCAGCCTTTACGAGAAAAAAGGTACCACCTGGAAAATGGCCCTTCATCCATGGCAAGCACGACTGGGAAAAAACGGTCTTGCTTGGGGACACGGCCTTCACCCCACTATCAAGTCACCGGCAGCGATCAAGATTGAGGGTGACAAACGTGCACCAGCAGGGATTTTTAAAATTGGCGGCGCTTATGGATATGCGTCAAAAATCACCCATCATCAGAAATTACCCTACCGCCAAATTACGCCCAAAGACCTCTGGGTTGAGGATCAAACATCACCTCATTACAATAAGCACCTGATCATCGACAGCCTGCCAAAAACGACATGGCAGCAAAAGGCACAGATGAGGCAGCATGATGATGCTCACTCACTCAAGCTCTACATAGGGCACAATGATGCCATACTCGGAGGCAACCCAATTCCTGGACGAGGCTCAGCCATTTTTTTTCATATCTGGCGAGATGGTGGTGCCAGAGCAACAGCGGGATGCACCACCATGCCAAAGACCATGTTGACAAAGTTAATCGCACGTATCGACCCAGATCAAAGACCCGTCTATGTGCTGCTACCTCAATTTGAGTATCAGCGTTTAAAAAAAAGCTGGAGACTTCCTTAAACTAAGGTCTAGTTCTATTTGACGATTATCACGCACCCTATTTACGATGCTATCTTTTTCAAGCTGTTGGAATAATTCACGCCATTCGGAAGGTGATGAAATGATTGATGAAATAATCAGTCTCGGCTTCGAAGACATTGAACTGAGTCATGGCATGACGATCAGTAAATTACCCGGTATCCAGAAGGCATACCAGCAGGGAAAGTTTCGCTGCTCGGGAGTGCACAACTACTTCCCCTCTCCTGTCGAGGTCATGATCGACGCACCGGACGCCTATGAGTTTAGCTCACACCGCCCCTACGAGCGCGCACGTGCCATGGAGATGACGCTGCGCACCATGGAGTTGGCCGCTGAGTTTGATGCTAAGTATGTGGTAATGCATATGGGGTCTGTGCCGATGCCATCTAAGAAGTGGACCAAGCGGCTTACCCAAATGCTTAAAGATGGCCATCAACTGGAGCGCAGTTTTGCCAAGCATAAGCTGAAATTTGTTAAGAAGCGCGAGAAAATAGCCCCACTCTACTATCAACGCGCAATCGAAGCGCTGGAGCAACTCTCTGAAAAAGCCGCGGAACTCAAAATCCCACTAGCGGTCGAATCGCGCAGCCGATATGAAGATGTCCCCAGCGAATCGGAAATGGTTCGCCTACAGGAACACTTCAAAGACAATCCTTGGGTTGGTTATTGGCATGACTTCGGCCACGTCCAACTAAAACACAACCTCGGATTTTTGGATCATGATCAATGGCTAGAAAAAATGTCTCCCTATCTTATTGGCTGCCATGTCCACGACGTCTATTGGCCAGATCGCGACCACCGAGTTCCGCTCACAGGGGAACTTGATTTTGAGAAGCTTCTTCGACACGTTGACCCCAAACTACCCTTAGTATGGGAACTTTCACCCACTCGTGAGGCGGACCAGATAAAGGAAGCGCTTCAGGTATGGAAAGCTAAATTCCCTGAAACACTCGGTGCTTAGAGCCCCATAACAGCTCTGACAGCCTCCCGCTTCAACCTGAGTTCGCGCCACTCATTGACCAAGCGGGATGCTTCAATCACGCCACAACCAGAGGGCACAGCAACATCGCTGCCCTGCCAGTGGATACCTCTAATAGCTACCAGTGAAGTAAAAACCCCATCTTTAAGAAGGCCAAACGGGGCACCGAAACAAGGCGGGCAATCCAAACGGTTTCGCCATCTTGAAAGCAGATCTAAGGTCTCTTGGGTGCGCGGCAAAGGCCCTAATGCGGGGGTCGGGTGCAGTCTTTTGATGAGTTCATCAACTCCCCTCTCAGCAAAAAGCTCTACATTTATGGGAGTGTGGAAATGCACCAACTGACCTAAATCTAGGATACTCCTATCACTGCGTTCAACCGTGCCGATATCTGATAGTTTAGCGACCATGGTCTGTGCCACAAATTCGTGCTCTCGGATCTCTTTACCATCCACAGCAAAAACTGCGCGCTCATCGGTTTTTGCGGTTCCTGCTAAAGCCATCGTTTTGAGCGATCGACCATCTTGCTCAAAGAGCAGCTCAGGAGTCGCACCGCAAAAACCGCTTCCATCACGACTCCAACCATAACTATAAAAAGGCGCACCTAAATGCTGCATTCCAGCAAGCAACGTATCTCCATCCCCCTTGATAAGCTGACCTCTCTCCGTTGCTACTGGTACTGATTTCTCAATGACACCTTTAACAATCATGTCGTTAATCTCAGCAAAAACACCAGCAAAGCTGTCCGCCTCAAGTTGATCCCACACTACTTCCAGCTCATGTTTACAATAGCCAATATCTGCCAAGCTAGAAACCTCAATGATTTCAGCAGGCACCTTCCACGGTTGCTCACAAGATAGTGCGAAATCGTTGACATAAAATGCCGTGCTATTCTCTGGTGCTACTTTACATTCCTCAAAGGGACCAAGCCCGACAATATAATTGCCATCTCCTGCTTTCATGAAAGCCATACCCTCGCTTTGTCCTGGACTGTGCACGCACCTAATCAATAGCGACAATGGACTTAGTCCAAGATTATTTTAACTCTAAGCACATTTGGTATTTGGTATTTGGCTTTTGTGAATTAGAAGTGGCACATGGGTCGCATCCCTGAAGAGACTATTGAGCAGGTACTTGCCGCCACGGACATCGTGGATTTGGTAGGCTCCTACTTGCCCTTAAAGCGTGCCGGCTCCAACTTCAAAGCAAATTGCCCGTTCCATAACGAGAAGACCCCTTCTTTTATGGTCAATCCCGCAAGGCAGTCCTACCACTGCTTCGGCTGCGGTGAGGGTGGCAATGCCATTAGCTTTGTCATATCTTACGAAAACCTGCCCTTCCCCGATGCCATCAAAAAGCTCGCTAATCGGGCCGGTGTAGTCGTTCAAGAGGACGCCTATGATCCAGAGGCCGATAAACGCAGAAGGAGGAAGTCTCGCCTTCTTGAACTGCACAATCAAGCTGCACGTTTCATGCATCAAGTGATGATGGAATCACCAGATGCCCAACATGCGCGCGATTACTTAAAATCACGAGGTTACGGCAAAGGCATGGCAGAGAGGTGGGTTGTTGGCTGGATGCCTGAAAATCCTAGCACTTTTCTGAACTGGGCTCGTGAACAAGGTTTTACAGGACGGGAATTATGCGAGAGTGGGCTGGCAGCACTAAAAAATGAGAACAACGCTCGTTCCGGCATTTACGTGCGCTTCCGTGACCGGCTCATGTTTCCTATCCATAATGATTATGGTGATATCATTGCCTTCAGTGGCAGGCAACTTCGTGAAGATCCTAATAGCGGCAAATACATCAACTCCCCAGAAACCCAGCTTTTCAAAAAATCGAAAGTGTTCTTCGCCCTAGATAAAGCGCGGCGACATATGACCAAAGATAAATATGCTTTACTATGCGAGGGCCAAATCGACGTCATCGCCTGCCATGAGAGTGGCATCGGCAGCGCCATTGCCACACTAGGAACGGCATGCACCCCGGATCACGCACGCCTCCTCAAGCGTTACACAAGTGATGTGGTGATTTGTTTTGATGCTGATGCCGCAGGATTCAAGGCGGCAGATAAAGCCTTTTCGATTCTAGCTCCTGAAGGCATGCATATTCGCATGGTGATCATGCCGCAGGGAGACGACCCAGACTCAATGATTAAGCGCGAGGGAGAAGATGCCTTCAAAACACTGGTCAACAATTCCCGCGAATACTTCATCGTCAAATTAGAACACGAGGCTTCAACTCGAGATTTATCATCTGTACGTGAACGAACAGCCTTGGCCAAGGAGCTAGCTAACCTCATTGCCTATGTTGGAGATAAACTCAGCAAAGACGGCCTCATCAATCAGGTGGCGACGAGGCTCGGTATCGGTGCCGAGGAAATGCGTGGAAGCGTCGTAGAGGCAGAAAAGCTTCGGGCTCGCGGCAAGGTCTTCGAACAAAGGCAAGCATCTAAAGACAGCAATGCTGACACGGCAATGACGCCAAAGGCTCAAGCCACACCGATGAACGGTTCTATTGCCTACCTTTGCCACCTTGCCTTAACGTCTCAAGATGCACAGGGTTGGCTTGGCGAGCAACTTGAAACCATTGTTGAACCTTTAAGCTCGCTCTCCGGAGGCTCAATCTTGCGTGATATTCTTGCTAAACTACCTGACCCCAATAGTGCTGCAGCTATTCAGACCTACCTCACCTCCCTGAAGCCTGATGACCAGCAAGCTCTGCGTAACGCCATGACTCGCGACACCCCTGAGAGTCCTGTTCGTGCCGCTGAAGAGACAACGGCCATGCTGGTAAGCACCCATTTTCAAAACAAGGAGGCCGCCGTGCGTGCAAGGCTACGCCAACCTGATTTAGGGCCAGAGCAAATGGTCGCCCTAATGAATGAAGCCAAGGAACTTCAGGATATCCTCAAGAACCTTCAACAAAGGTTCATTCGATAGAAACCCAGTATCTAGTTGGTTACCGGCTTTGCCAGAATAACCGCATCACCCGGCTGCACCACCATCCCTGCGCTCATGCTTGGGTAGTCGATATCTGCGATCACACGCTTTCCCTCAATCGCATTAATGCTTAGTTTGCCGATGAAGGCGGCACCTCTTTTGACAATCAGCTTGGACGTGTTGTCGACAGGCATGTTGTCTGGCACGTCAATGACGGCAAAACCCCAGTTGTGATCGGTAGCGGTAATACGACCTTCCGCTTTGTTGCCCGCAATGCGCTTCTTGCGTTTTTGAATGCGATCATTGAGCTCGGCAATTTTCTGTTCATTGGCTGCTACACTCTCGCTAACAGATTCAGCGAGTATTTGTTGATCCTCAAATGCCCTATTCGCTTTTTTAACATCCTCCTCGAGTTGCTTAACAAGACCCGGAACCTGATTTAGCTCAATATCCCCGCCCAATTCCTCGAATGCAGCCTTGATATTGGCAATAACATCTTGGGTTTTTTTGAGCTGGCTATCTTGATCTGCTATTTTATTGCTCCAGGTCGCTGCTTCGCGTTTCGTAAGCTTGATATTTGCCTCCATGTTACCGAGCTCAGCATCAGCCTCTGCGAGTGAGGTCTTTACCTGATCTCGCTCAGTCTCCATATCCTTGGCTTCCTTCTTTGTCTTAATGATATAGGCGCTGCGGGTTTTATTCTGCTGATCGAGCTCGATACGATCATCTTGTAGTGCACTAAATTTACTCATAGTGCTGTAGGAGAACCAAGCACCTGTGAGAATGATAACAATGGAAATAATGTAGGCAGCAAGTTTCATGGTCTGTGAGTGTGTTAAGGGAGAATTGAGATGTTTAATTTATAAAGTCATGCAGCACATGATGCGGTAAGCGAGATGAAACGAAGACTTTACAAATACGTGTGTGTTATCGAGTTAGTAAACTCAGTTCATGGGGTGACTGCTATAGTTTTTCCTCAGCCACTACCTCATCCCCGGCCCGAAGCATTGTATCAGCCGGTATAGAATCTATCACAATATCAGCTGCAGAACGCCCTGCCTCAACCGCAGTCACTTTAAGCTTAGCGATCACTTCGCCTGCTCTGACGACATCAAGCATGGAACCAGGAACGACACCTTCATTGTCTCCACCTGCGAGAATCACAAAACCCCACCCGTTATAGATGGCGCTAATGCTTGTTTTGAGACTCGTTAAGGAACGACCCGTAGAGTAACCATCGATCACTTGGCTCAGGGATTGAATCTTTTGCTTAGCGTCTTGATCTCGCTGGGTGAGCTTTGCCACTCGGTCTTCTTCATTAGCTGTGCCTTCCTCAGCCTCCATGAGCTGATTGCGTAAACGCTTAAGTTTAGGTATAAGGTCATCCGGCTCGGGCAATCCTTTGAGAATGTCTTCTGCCGCAGTAATCTGTTCTTCTTTGATGCCATGACTCTCCTTGAGAACACTAACCTCTTTCTTTAGATCATCGTAGTCCCTGATGGCTGTGGCTAGCTTCTTACCAGTCTCTACAAGTTTGAGCGTCAAGTTAGCCTTGGATTCCTCGGCCTCTTTAAATCTTTTCTGTTGATCCTCCAGTCTCTGGATCGTGTCCTTTTTCAATGCCTGCGCAGAGCGGAAATTATCAATTTCCTTGCCATAAGCCTGCTGGTTCTTAAACGCGACAAAAGCCGCAATGACCAAAACGGCAGCGGCTATGATTCCAATTATTTTAGACATGACGGGTAGAAATTTGTTACAGATGTCTTGATTGACATAACTAACTTACCTTATTTTACAAATTTTATGCTTAACCCGCAATGCAAAATTTGTTTATTTTTATTTAGTTTTTCCTTGTATCTACGATGATCAGCCAGCATTCGTACAGAAGAAAGAACTACTTTTAGTTTCTATGCAGACTATTTTGCGCATTTTCTCCTATCTCGGTAAGTATCCTAAACTGGCTACTGCCCAGCTAGTTTGTGCCATTTTGATGACGCTTATGCTGCTGGTTTTCCCCATGATGACCGGACGCATCAAACGCGAGGTCATCGACGGGGGCGAGATTGAAAAGTTATGGCCATACGTTGCCATTGTGATTGTGGCCTTTTTTCTGAGGGACTTTTTCAACTGCCTACGAATCTTGATCAACAACATCTTTGAGCAAAAAGCCATTTATGATTTACGCTCATCACTCTACAACAAGCTACAGCGTCTCCGCTTGAAGTGGTTCGATGAACGGCGCACAGGTGACATTATGACCCGAGTAGCGGAAGATGTCCCTCAGATGGAACGTGTTCTCATTGATGGCATTGAACAGGGTCTCATTGCGATGCTGCAGGTGCTTATCGTTACCATCTTTCTCTTCACCCGTTCGCCTATTCTCGCCATCAGTGCTCTGGCACCTTTACCCTTACTGATCATCGGGGCATGGTTATACACTCGTCACGCCGGCAAACGTTACCGAATTGTCCGCAAGGCCACTGGCGAAATGAATGCCATGCTTCACGATAATATTGCCGGAATCAGACAAATTAAATCCTACGCTGCTGAGGATGATGAATTTGCGTGTTTCAATCAATCATCAGCTCAAGTGCGTGACGCTAATCTCACCGTTATGAAAGCGTGGGCTATCTACTCCCCCGCCATGAGCTTCTTCAACTCCATTGGCTACACCCTCGTTCTCGCCATTGGTGCCTGGCAAATCTATCATAATGGTTTGGACAACGCCGTACTTTTGGAATTTTTCACCATTATTTGGGCCCTCTACGAACCCCTTGGCAGGCTCCATCAGCTCAATCAAATGGCACAATCCTCGAAAGCCGCCGCAGAGCGTGTGTTTACCATACTCGATGAAGATGATGAAATCCATGCCACGGATGGGGCCGACTTACCGCAACCAACTCGCGGCCATGTGAAGTTTGAACATTTGAGTTTTTCCTACTCAGCACAACCAACTCTGACCAATATTACTTTGGAGGCGCAACCAGGTCAGACCATTGCTCTAGTCGGCACTACAGGTGCTGGAAAATCCACTATCGTCAATCTCTTGTGTCGTTTCTATGAATATGACTCGGGCTCCATTACCATTGACAATACCGAACTTAATACCATTTCGAAAAAATCTCTGCGTTCTACCATAGGGTATGTCACCCAAGATGCTTTTCTCTTCAATGGCCCCGTAAGGGAAAATCTCCATCTTGGGAAAAGGGATGCCTCTGATGCTGAAATGTGGAGCGCACTCAAAGCCGCCAACGCAGATCAATTTGTCAGTGAATTACCGGAGGCTCTTGATACCATTGTCGGGGAGCGAGGAGTCAAACTATCAGGAGGTGAGCGCCAACGCCTATCCATTGCACGAGCTCTACTCAAGAACCCTCCTATCCTGCTCCTAGACGAAGCCACCGCATCTGTAGATAGTGAAACTGAACGTCTGATCCAAGAAGCCTTAGACCACCTAATGAAGAATCGAACCGCATTTGTGATCGCCCACCGCCTCTCAACGATTCGAGATGCCGATATGATTCACGTGCTTGACCGCGGCCAGATTATTGAGAGCGGATCACACGAAGAGTTGATGAATAAAAACGGCAAATATGCTGAATTATCTCATCAATCGTTCCTCGCATAAACAGTCGCCAATGCTACCCAGAGCATCCAGGAAAAATCCTGAGCTTACTCTTCTTGCCACTGAACTTCTTTACCCTCAGCCCAGAGGTCCTCTAGGCTATATAGCTCACGTAATTCATTATGCATGATGTGCACCATGACATCGATGTAATCAAGCACCACCCAGCGAGAAACTGCATCACCCTCTGCATTCACAGCATGAACCTCGTATTTCTCAATGATCTCTTTTTCAACATCGCGCATTACCGCTTTGAGGTGAGGCAGAGATGTTCCTGAACAGATAACCATGAAGTCCGTGAGCGATGATACTCCCCCGATATCAATAACACGGATGTCTTCAGCCTGCATTTGCTCCGCTGCTCGAGCGCAGGCGATAGCAAGTTTTTGTCCTTCGATAGCCATGGGATTGTTTGATTTTTAGGGATAAAAAAACCGCCCTGATTGGCGGCGACTCATCAGTCATCTTTCACTGGTCGGCGGCTAGTGTAGCCGAGACCAAGCAATGAAAACAAAATGGAGCATAGCGGATTCGAACCGCTGACCCCTTGCATGCCATGCAAGTGCTCTACCAACTGAGCTAATGCCCCTTGTTTTCAGTAATACCGATCAACATCTACGATGTAGATGAAACAGGTTGTGCGGGGCGGAGGTATCCCACTCAAGCGACTGTGGCAAGATGTTTTTTATAGCTGAAGCAATCCGCCGCAGGCTATTGAGCCGCTTTAAGCAACCACTTCCTGAGATCTTGCGCGGCGATTAAAGTGCGCTCAAGACGCAAGCCCCTATTACCAATCCAAGTCTGGGACGAATATACTGGGTGGGTTAACCAGGCTGAGGGCACCACACCATCACGGAATTTCATCGCTGAGCTTCCCTCTGTGAGCGAATTCCACCAGGCTATATCAACGGGAGACTGCGTCTGCATCTGCATTTGCCAGGCCGAATCGACAGCCGATGGAATTTCACCCGTGGTCTGTAGTCCAATGATTCCATAGCAGCTTTCACCTGATTTCAGGCAACGTGTTAATAGCCGTCGGTTCTGGTTTTGAGGTGCATCCTTGTAAGGCATAAAAACAAAGCGGATCGTGCGCGCCGGTTTTTCACGAGCCATGGATGATGCCAACATCATCATGGTGGATACGGTATTCGCGTCCGCATCCCCGCCAGCGCCGGCGTAGGAGACAGCGGCAAAGATAACCTCTTGCGGCTTTTCTTCTCCAAGAATTTCCACCGATAAATTTTTCCACAGTAGCCCATGAGCTGCCTCCCCCTCTGACCTGCGTACCGGGTAGCCGACATTTTGAGGCCCTAGGCGACCTTCTATCATAGACGCGGCCCTCAGCAATCCAGCCCTTCCCGCTTCCGTTTCGATATCCCGCTCACCGATACGGCTGGTGAATTTATCCACCATATCTTCTAAATCACTGACCCGAAGCCCATGAGACACGATGACCGCATGGTTTTTCTCATCCTCACGCTCGAGGTAAAAATACATAAACATGAAGATGATGGTTCCAACCACTACCCCTACAGGCAAAATCATCAGTAGTATTTTATAAATGCGCGGGGAGCCCTTATCGGCATGCATCGCTGTTGTATCAGACATAGAGTAAATTAAAAATGAGTTGCTTGAATGGCTTACTCAAGCAGTGCCACCACTTCGGAAGCTGCTCTTTGGTGGGCACCACAATCACCAAGTTTCGCTGCTGTCGTCAGTAATTTTTGCCTTAAGGCGTCTCGGCTATCACTATCGTTCATTAGCCTCGATATGCTTAGCTCAATACGCCCAGGTTCGGCTTCACCTTGAATAAATTCCTCCACCACTTCCTCGCCAGCGAGAATGTTAACCAGGCCGATGTAGTCCAACTTCACCAACAGCTTACCCATGGCCCAAGTTGGCCATGAAATTTTGTAGACCAGACAATACGGCAGCCCCAAGGCCGCAGCCTCAAGAGTAGCTGTTCCGCTCGCGACCACACCAGAAGTAGCGCGTTGCATCAGGGAGTAGCTTGAGCCGGTCTTAATGGTAATAAGAGATTCAGGCAGCTTGGCATGCTGAACAATATCACGCATGCGCCCAGCTAATACATCAGATGCAGCAGCAGCCTCAAATTTCCATTCTGGATTATGTGAATGAATACGCCTGACGGTTTCGACCATGACAGGAAAGAGCCTCGAGACCTCACGTTCTCGGCTTCCTGGAAACAAGCCTATTAAGTCTTGCTCACGTGTGACATCTTCACGTTTATCCTCTAATTCATCCACCAGCGGATGCCCGGTGAAAACGGTAGTAAGTCCAGCCGACTCAAATATCTCTTTTTCAAAGGGGAAAATACACAGCATCAGGTCCAGGGTCTGCGCCATTTTAGGTATCCTGCCCTTATTCCATGCCCATACCTGAGGGCTAATGTAGTAGACTATTTTCGTCTTTGGCAGGCGCTTTTTAACCGCATGAGCCAGTCGCAAATTGAAACCTGGGTAATCAATCAATATGAGCACATCCGGTTTGAGCTCTTCAACCTCGGCAAGCATCTTATCGAAACGCTCTTTAAACCATTGATAATGCTTAAGAACTTCCCATATGCCCATGACCGCAGCATCCTCTACCCAATTCGTTAAGCCTTTGCCAGCCACCGCCCGCATCGCAGGACCACCAGCCCCATGAAATAGAACAGAAGGCACACGGCTAAGCAACGCCTCCATCAGGCATGCTCCATGAGTATCCCCACTGACCTCACCTGCAACAATGTAGATCGATTTCTGATTTGCTCCACTCACCAAGACATGGATAGCTGGGTTAAAAAAAACTGCAAACTTCAATCTTTCTTCTTCCTTCTTGATTGTTGCCCCCAGATTCTTGATTCTGAATCCGCATGCGCATTGATATCATCACGCTTTTTCCAGAAATTGCCCTCAGCCCATTGAGCGATAGCATCATCAAACGCGCACGAGAACAGGGTTTGGTGGACATACACGCCCATCAACTACGTGATTGGGCCACAGGAAAGCATCGCAAGACAGACGATTACCTCTGCGGTGGCGGCCAAGGAATGCTCATGATGCCAGAGCCGGTTTTCGCTGCTGTAGATGAACTTAAACAGGACGATACGCGCATCATCCTGATGACACCACAGGGCAAACCATTCATACAAGCAGACGCCCAACGCCTCTCCACTTCTCAGCATGTGATTATTCTGTGTGGTCACTACGAGGGTGTAGACCACCGCATTATTGACGCCCTCGTCGACGAGGAAATCTCGATTGGAGACTACATACTTACCAATGGCGCTGTGGCTGCCGCAGTGGTGACTGATGCTATCGTTCGACTATTACCCGGTGCCTTAGGTGATGCCAGATCACCAGTAGAAGAATCATTCTCTGATCCCAACATGCTCGAAGCACCCGCATACACCAAGCCCAATGAGTTTCGCGGCATGAAGGTTCCAGATGTGCTGCTGAGTGGAGATCACGGAAAAATCTCAAGCTGGAAAAAGCAACAAGCGCTCGCGCGAACAAAAGAGAATAGACCCGACCTGCTTGACAACTAGTCCTTTCCTAACATTTTATCGATCTTCGTCACCAGCTTATGGGGACACCTCCCCCGCTGGTATTTGTTCCACATCACCTCGCGTAGCTTGTGCAGCAGTTCGTCTGGAATAGGATCATGGTGCTCCCATTCCTCGTCTCCCTTCAATTGAGAATACAATTTCCACTCAGAAGCATGATAGGTAGCACGGTAAAACAATGTAACGTCGTCACCTTCCTCTCTCCACTGATGTTTCTGCATGGACCTAGCTAAGCCAAATTCTCTCGAAAGAGAATGCGAAACTTCCATGATTCAAGTCATTGACGTAAGGCATTATTTTCATGACAATGCACGCCGTGCTGCGCCTCATCCAAAGTGACTTCAGCAAAGTCATCCTCTTTTGCACCCTTACCATTATAGCCTCGGCCATTGCTTCGCCTTGGATCTATAACGTAGGGATGCTTCTTGCTGAAGTCGGCAAGTCACGCGCGCTGAACCCCCTGCTCGATTGGTTGGCAAATCGCTGCGCAGATGCAACCTTTGCATCTTTCTATAACTATACGCTGCTGGGTTGCGCCATCATCTTAGCAGGGCCATTTATCATGTGGTGCAAGCTCTCGAATCAAAGCTCCCTACAGCCATCAAAACCATGGCGCATAAGGCTTCCAACATCGGCTAATACCAGACAAAACGGACAGGCATTATGCCGCAACCCAAAGGCCAAACTTCATCTTGTTGTCGGATTTCTGATTACGGGCAGCCTAGTATCTATTTCAATATACTTGCTCGAGATGATCGCTTGGTTTTCGTTCATTCAGCCAGCGGATTATTGGGGCGCTATTCGCAGTGGATTGTTATCAGCTATTGTCATTACCCTCGTGAGCGAGTGGCTCTTCCGCGGTATCTTAATGGGTATTTTTATACGTGCCATGCGCCCAGCCATGGCGATGGTCTTTATTTCCCTCTTTTACGCTATCATCTATTCGCTGTTGCCGACTGGGAACGAAATTATCGCCAACCCAGACAAAGCTGATGCTGGATTTAGAATGATCATAACGATCGCCGAGAATCTACTAACTCCCGAAAAGTTCACATTCAGCTTCATGTTACTTTTCAGCCTTGGCCTTGTACTTGCCTACGCTCGTTATCGCACGGCATCACTCTGGCTACCCATCGGTCTGCATTTTGGCTTCATTTTCCCTTACCAGGCTTTGCAACAACTCACTGAGTCAGGAACACAACATTCGCCCTTATCGAGACTTCTCATCGGCACTGATGGAAGATCCGGCCTGTTGCCGTTTTGCCTATTGCTCCTCAGCGCACTACTTGTGCATATTTTTATTCAGCTGTCCGAATCAAAACGTATATCTGAGACATAAAATCAGAGCCATCAAAAGCGCCTATTTCATAACAGCCCGTCGACACTTGCTTCAATGCTAAGCCAAACCAGCAGAATCCTCGATTATATTTACCCGGCTCATTGTCACCTTTGCCAATGCCCGCTGACTCATGGCAGACACTTGTGTGAGCCCTGCTCAGAATCTCTAAAATACACACAAGCTCCATTTTGCAAGATTTGTGGTGAGTGTTACGATGGTGACATCAGCTCTGAGTTTTCCTGTCCTAACTGCAGCGACCTCAAACTCGACTTTGAATTCGCTCGAGCACCTCTTCACAGTAATGGCCAAAGCAGGACTTTATTGCATGACTATAAATACCGTCGCCAAATCCATCTTTCTGATACACTCGGAGATCTATTGAGTATAGGTCTGGATGACCCTCGGTTTGCACCATATCTTGATGGTGGCATTCTCGTTTCGGTTCCTCTTCATTGGGCAAGGCTTAGAAAAAGAAAATTCAATCAAGCTGAAGAAATAACAATCCGCCTCAAGAAAAAAACGGGCCTACCCTACATCAACGCATTAAAGCGTATCCGTAATACCGCTACTCAAACACGCTTCAGTCGCTCCAAGCGTCTTGAAAACCTGCGTGACGCCTTTGAGCTCAGAGCAAAATATAAAAACCACATTCAAGGAAAGCGCATCATACTCGTGGATGATATTTTCACCACTGGGTCAACGACCCATGAGTGCTC
This sequence comes from Verrucomicrobiaceae bacterium, assembly GCA_009937455.1. Taxonomy (GTDB): domain Bacteria; phylum Verrucomicrobiota; class Verrucomicrobiia; order Verrucomicrobiales; family Akkermansiaceae; genus Oceaniferula. Next base: position 21,262 of record JAACFN010000003.1, read on the forward strand.
TAAGGTGCTGCTACATCATGGCGCATCGAGTGTAGCCATTCTGACTCTCCTGAGGGGCTAGCCTCGGCAGAAAACGGTGACGGCATAAGGAGAACCGCCGTTCCCTCTCAGCGATAGGTAAAAGCCTACTCCGAACTACCAAGCCACTTCTCTTTCTTGAGCGCATCCTTGGCGGCTCTGGACTCTGCATCTTTTTTGCTTTTGCCCATACCTTTGCCCAAAAGAATCCCCTGCCACTCGACCGATATTTTGAATATTTTTGAGTGATCCGGCCCTGCTTCTTCAAGAACTTGGTAGCAAGGGCTCTCCGGTGCCAGCGCCTGTAGCTTTTCTTGCAGCTTGCCTTTCGGGTTTCTTTCATCAGGCGACTCAGCAACCTGCTCAATCCATTCTTTACAAACCCTCTCAATGGCAGCCTTCGCGGCATCGAGACCACCATCGAGGTAGACCGCTCCCATCAGTGACTCAAAAGCATCAGCTAGTGTAGAAGGTCTATTGCGCCCTCCCGACGCTTCCTCCCCTTTTCCCATCATCACCGATTCTCCAAGCTCCATGGCGTTGGCAAATTTAGACAGGGCGCTCCTAGATACCAGGCGCGCGCGCAACTTCGTTAATTGTCCCTCAGGAAACGTTGGAAACATTTGGTAGAGCCGCTCTGTGATCACGAGCTCAATGACTGCATCACCAAGAAATTCCATTCTCTGGTTGTGCGGACAAGATTCATTACTTTCAAACGTCTTACTCGGGTGAGTCAGCGCCTCCTTCAGAAGAGACGCGTCTCTAAATTTGTAACCAATGACTTCTTCAAGCTTAGACATATAATAAAACTTAATACGTTTTCAACACACCGTGTAACATGAGGTGATCTATGAATAAAAAGGCATGAAGTAAAAGAATGAAAGCATTTCAAGCGAAAGTATTTCAAACTATACGAGGAACCAACCAATCAATCTTTTTTTAGTTGGTGAGTGGGGTGACTGACGGGATTCGAACCCGCGACAACCGGAATCACAATCCGGGGCTCTACCCCTGAGCTACAGTCACCATTACTCCCACTACGAATAGAGTCGCGGCGCGGAGATAAGGCATTCACCCCACCTTGCAAAGCCAAAAATTGACCATCAGGGTAAAAAACCTCTCACATGGAGTTCTCTATACCCTCAGTCATCATAGCGCATTATTTGTGCTTGGTGCTTTATTCAGTAAATAATAGCACTAATCAGCTATCTTCCGGCTCGACACAGCCCCACAATCATTCCAATCTCCGCCCGTCATGCCTCATTCTGTCGAAGAATCCCTGAATATCCTGACCGCTGGAACAGCCAAAGTCATCAGCGAAAAAGAACTCAAGGAGAAGCTTGAACTCGGACGACCTCTTCGCATCAAGCTCGGTGTAGACCCTACCGCACCAGACATTCATCTTGGGCACACGGTTGCCATTGAAAAACTGCGGCAGTTTCAAGAACTGGGACATCAGGCAGTGCTTCTTATTGGTGACTTTACAGCCACTGTCGGAGATCCTACCGGACGATCCGCTGCACGCCCCCCGCTAACCCGCGATGAGGTGCTTGCCAATGCTGAAACCTATACCACTCAGGCATTCAAGATCCTCGACCCCAACAAAACCGAGGTTGTCTTTAACGGTGAGTGGTTCCGCTCCATGACTTACGAGCAAGTGCTCAAACTCAATAGCCGCGTTACCATGCAGCAAATGTTGCAACGTGAAGATTTCAAATCCCGTATCGACAAAGGCCAAGAGGTCCGCCTTCACGAAGTCCAATACCCGATTATGCAAGGTTGGGATTCTGTAGAGCTCAAAGCGGATGTCGAGATCGGTGGCACAGATCAACTTTTCAACATTCTCGTTGGTCGTGATTTTCAGAAAGAAGAGGGGCAACCGCAGCAGGTTGTTATCCTCATGCCTCTGCTCGAAGGACTAGACGGAGTCAAAAAAATGTCCAAGTCTGCTCATAACTATGTCGGTGTGAGCGATGAAGCCAACGAGATGTTTGGCAAGATCATGAGTATTTCCGATGACCTCATGGATCGCTACTATTCACTACTGCTGGGCGCAGATCGCGACGCTTCGTTGCATCCGATGGAGGCTAAAAAGCAGCTCGCGGCCGACATCACTACCCGCTACCACAGTGAACAGGATGCTGCAGATGCACGCAACACCTGGGAGGCTCGCTTTTCAAATCGAGACACTGCTGCTGGAGCCGTGGAGATAGAGCTGGCAGCATTGCCTGCAGACCTTAACATTCTTACCCTTGTCAGCTTCACCTTCTCCGAGGCTTTTGATATGAAAAAATCAAATGGTGAACTTCGTAAACAATTCATTACCACGGGCGCAGTCCAGCTCAATGGAACAAAACTCAGTGACCCCATGGCGGAGATAGCACCAGCGTCGGGAGACATTCTCCGACTGAGCAAAAAACAATCTGTCAAATTCATCTAATTCATCATTTATCCATTCCCATCATGCAAGCATACGAACTTTTCCAAGCCGTCAAACCATCCATCGTCTCCGACATGCTCATGTGGATGCGTGAAACGGACCGCAATCTCTATAAAACAGCGCTAGGCGGTCTGGCATCGAACAGAAAGCTACGTTTGCCCTTCCTGCAGAAAAAGCCAGTTACTGAGCAGATCGCGTGGGTTCATAAAAATCTACAAAGCAAAACAAGCAATATGATTGCTGAACACTTGTTGCAAGTTTACTTCATGCAAGGTCAGGAGGCATTGCTGGTTACCTTCTGTGACGCACTCGACATCCCCCACAATGGCAAGGGCCAAGTCGAGGGAGATATCCCAGAAACTCTTGATAATGATAAGCTTAAGGTTGCAATTGATGCTCTACTTGAAGGTAATGACCCAGCTTTGGTCACCCTCTATCTGCGCACATTCAATCTTCAGACACCTGAGGGCTGGTCCGCCATGACTGATGCTCTAGACAGCGATGAGCGCTTAAAGCTATCCTGAAGCCCCATTGCATCTGCTGGCCAAACAAGCGAGTGCATCAACAAGCCTCTGTTTTTCAACGATTTCGAGTTCTTACCACTTGACCTATAAGGGCTCAGAATCAATAGTCACGCAGTCTGAGAAAACTGTGACAAAAAATACTACTTCTGAAAAATTCAGACCAGTATCACAGCCTTTCAGAATTTGCCCTCAATGCTTCTTCCGCAAGCAATCCAATTTCCCTCGATCCTATTTATTCCGCTCTAAGAAACCACTTTATTAACTTCACTTACTTCAACTTCAGCACTCATGTTTGCAAAACTTCTCTCCCTTTTCTCCATTAGATCCAATGATATCGGCATTGATCTTGGCACTGCCAACACACTGGTTAACGTCAAAGACCACGGCATTGTTTTACGCGAACCCTCCGTGGTAGCTATCAACCAAGGAACCAACGAAATCCTAGCCGTCGGTGACGACGCTAAACGCATGCTGGGCCGCACCCCCGGTAACATTGTTGCCATCCGACCTCTCAAAGACGGTGTGATTGCTGACTTTGAGGTTACTGAGGCTATGCTTCGCCACTTTATCCGCAAGGTCAACAATGGTCGGCGACGCTCAAATCCACGCGTTGTGATCGCCGTTCCCTCAGGCATCACCGAGGTAGAGCGCCGTGCTGTTCGCGAATCTGCCGAGCAAGCTGGAGCTCGTGAAGTTTATCTCATCGAAGAGCCCATGGCTGCCGCGATTGGTGTTGGTTTGCCAGTGCAAGATGCTGCCGGCAACCTTGTTGTCGATATCGGCGGAGGCACCACAGAGGTAGCCCTCATCTCTCTTTCAGGAATCGTATACAGCCGCAGCGTCAGAACCGCGGGTGATGAATTAGATGAATCCATTATTCAGTATATGAAACGTGCCTATAATCTGATGATTGGTGAGCGCACGGCTGAAGAAATTAAGATCCGACTCGGATCTGCCGCCCCCCTAGCCAAGGAAACAACCATGGATGTTAAAGGGCGTGATTTGGTTGCAGGATTACCCAAGACAATAACCATCACTTCTCAAGAAATTCGTGATGCAATGGCTGATCCGCTCAGTACGATCGTAGATGCCGTGCGCACTGCATTGGAGCGCTGCCCACCAGAACTAGCTGCTGACCTTGTCGATCGAGGTATTGTGCTTGCCGGAGGCGGAGCATTACTCCGAGGTCTCGATAAACTGCTGCGGGAAGAGACAGGGCTTCCCGTGCACGTGGCGGAGGATCCTCTTAGCGCCGTTGCAGAAGGCACAGGCAAAGTTCTTGCTGAGATCTCCTTCTTGCGCAGAGTCACCAGCTCAGAATCACGCTAATTGATCCAGTTCCATGCCAGCCATCAAGGCTGCGAGCTGACCGGATATCATGAAGCCACAAAACCTCATAGCGCTGTTACTATTTATCGTGGGTGCCGTTTGGGCTCTCACACGTAGTGAGCGCTCTGTGCGTAACATTCAAAGCACTTATTACAGGGCAATCAGCCCATTTCTCAAAGGCGGGGCTGCCATCGAGACCAAGGCTTCCGAATTCATCCAAGAAGTTGAGCACTCAAAAGCGTTAGAAATGAAATACAAGCTAGCCAAAGAGGAGCTTGATCAGAAACGGATGGAAGTAGCTCACTTAAGAAAACTAGAAGCGGAAAACACCCACCTCAATCAAGCACTGAAGTTCCAAGAGAACATTCCCTTTCATGTGCTTGCAGCAAAAATCATTCGTCGCCAACCATCAACATGGTGGCACACCGTCACCATTGATCGTGGCGACAAACACGGCGTCGGCGTCCAACTTCCCGTGCTCTCACCAGAGGGCCTTGTTGGTAAAATCGATGCACCATCAAAAGATACATCCACCGTTATCTTGCTTACCGACGAAAAATGCCAAGTGTCGGCAAAGGTCGAAGGAACACCTGAAGCAGGAATCATCAGCGGGCTTCGAGACACAGCTGAAGAGTCCCCCTCTCTGCTGCTGCGTTTCTTAAGTAAAGATGCCAACCTTAAACCCGGCATGCTGGTCTTCACGACTGGGCGGGGTGGCCTCTTTCCTCCAGACATTCTCCTTGGAACGATCAAGACGTTCGCCCCAGGACCCTTGTACGGAGAAGCACTCGTTGAGCCAGCGGTGGATTTCACAACACTACAAACCGTGTTTGTTAAAATCCCAAAACCTCTAAGCTCCGCCCGGGAGATTGGAGCAGCAACCGCCAACTCGACCAAAAAGTGAGTAAATACCGTTTTAGTATTATGCTGCTCATCCTTGCGGCGTGCATGGTTCAGCAATTTTTACCGGCTATTGGTGGCCTCTTTGGTGCCCGCATACTCATTCTGCCACTCGTCTTTTTGTGCTGCTCTGTCTGTGTGAGCTTTTCCTCAATGCTGGTGCTCGCTTTCATTTGCGGATTCTTATGGGATGCGCAACATACGCTAGGAGCCCAAGGTGGAGACCCGAATATTTATACGGACCCCGTTGAATCCCTTCGATTTGGGTATAGTATCATACTCTATGCAATGATGGGACTTCTGATGCAATTCATCCAACCTCTTTTCCGTAAAGCGAAGTGGCACATCTCCTCTATTCTGGCCGGCATTGCTATTTTCTCATATCTGTTTACCGAATATCTTCTACTCAACTTTGTACGAGGAGATTTTACTTTCCCCCCAAGGGTTCTTTACCGGATTTATCTCACCAGCGCGCTTACGATGCTTTTTTCACCTCTCATTTTCTGGATTATCCACCATCTTGCCTCCAGCTGCCGTCATAATATTCGCTACGAGGGGCTTAGACAAAAACACCGATATATCGACTGATTTTTCAATCACTTACCATGGTAGAACCTCGTTACAGCTTTAGACTATACCTCCTCACTGCCCTCATCCTGGTGGGGTTTGGGGCTCTATTGTCGCGGCTTTACCAATACCAAATCAAAGAACGCCCCCGTTTCCTCAAACAAGTACCATCCAACTACGCCGTCACCATTCGTGAACCTGGAATACGTGGGGATATCACCGACCGTAACGGCGTTGTTCTTGTTCAAAACCAACGCAATTATCAAGTTATCTTCAACCTTGAAGAAATACGTAACGACTACAAACGCTACTTGCTCCAAACCCGAGGTAAAGATGACCCATCGGTGCAGAACTTCAGAAAGATCAAAACCCACGAAATCGTCAATGAATGGGTACGGCCCAAGCTTGCTCTGCACAAGCTTGACAAAAAATACCGTGCCAGTGCACTCGATACTCATTACATCACTCATGGTGGATTAGTTCCTTTCACCTTCCGTGATGATTTGACCTATGATCAATTTGCCAATTTTGCAGAACATAACCTCGAGCTGCCGGGTGTCAGCGTTCAGGTAAGCCCGCGCCGTGAATATCTCTATGGATCGCTAGCATCCCACATCCTTGGTTACGTAAAACAATGGGGAAAAGGTGACATATCCTCAGAGGACAAACAGAAGTTCAATCATTATACAGGAGAGAGTAAGGGCATCGCCGGCATTGAAGCCACAATGAACGGATACTTAACCGGTGAAGAAGGCATCAAAACCCTTCTTAAAAATGATAAAGGTGCGGTTTTGCAAATGGTCGATTACATCAAGCCTGACGTTGGCTCTCGTGTGGAACTCACCATTGACTCACGTGTGCAGTGCTTGGTCGAAAACACCCTAAGACGTGTTGGCCGAGCTGCGGCGGTAGTGATGGACCCGAACACTGGAGAAATCCTCGCGATGGCTTCCGTTCCCGATTTTACGCCAAGCCATTTTGTTCCCAGCATTGATCCCGATGCATGGAAAAACTACAACACCAACCAAGCCAACCCACTGGCCAACAAGGCCATTAATAACTTCACCCCAGGCTCCACCTTCAAACTCCCCACAGCGATTGCTGCTGCAATACATGGGCATGCCTATGACACAGAGTATTGCCCAGGTTATATCACCTACGGAGATATTAAAATCCACTGCTGGAAGCGTCTGGGGCATGGCCAACTCAACCTTGAAGGGTCTATTCAGAGATCGTGTAATTGCTACTTCATGCGGGTTGCTAATGAGATCGGTAGCGCCAAGATGCTCGATACGTTTCAACTTTTGGGGCTGGGCTCAAAAACAGGATTGGAACTCCCCTCCGAATCAGCTGGGTTCATACCTGGCAGCCGTTACTGGCGCCAAGAATTACGCCCAGGAGCAAAGGTAACAGCCTCGATCACAGGCATGATGTCGATTGGCCAATCCGACAGTGCTGCATCACCATTACAACTTGCTGCCCTTGTTTCCGCCATCGCCAACAATGGCCGTTATTATAAACCACGCATCATCAAACGGGTCGTGCACCCCCACCAGGGCACCCTCTTACACAATCGACCAGTTCTTAAAACAAACCTCCTAAATCAAGGTCTTAAAGAAAAAGACCTTGAACGTATCCGCCAAGGAATGTGGCTCGCTGCTAATGAGCTTGGTGGCACGGCCCGCAGTGCAGCGGTTAAAGACCGTGATGTTTGCGCCAAGACAGGAACTGCGCAGACCGTCGATAAAGGCGTCAAATCCCATGATGCATGGACTGTGGCCTTCGCCCCACACGAACAGCCTAAATATGTTGTGGTTGTCGCTGTTAAACGTGGTAGTAGTGGCGGCGCAGTGGCAGGACCACTCGTCCACCTCATTATGCGCGGGCTCTTTGCTAAGGATGAAGGGCTTGAATTGCCTCTCACTGAAATGAAAGAGCATGCTGGAGACTTCATCGTCCGGGAGAAAATCGAACTACCGGATGAAGGCGATCTACTAGCCATTGCGTATGACGAAAGTGGCGAGACCGGCGATGAAATATCAGATATTCCAATCGCTAGAGCTTACACTGTTCCAGAAAACCCTCGTTTCGTTGAGCCGTCCATCAGGCAAGGAGCTGATGCAGAAGGCTCCATCGCCCCCAAAGCCATCGTCATCGAAGAATAAACAACCTTAGTATTTACCACTACACACAGAAAATCTCAAAACACTCATTAACCATTACCCAAATATTATTATGATTAAACGTATTAAAAGCGCTCTCGGAATTGGTGCATCATCACCAACCGAAGGAGCATCACTCATTATCAATTCAGAAAAGCTTGAACGCCGTGTTGCCCTCGTTGAGGACGGCTCTCTTGAGGAATACAACCTCGAGCGTGAAGGCGACCTCAATATTGTAGGTGGCATATTCAAAGGCACCGTCAAAAATATCGAACCTGGCCTCAAAGCCATGTTTGTCGATATTGGACTGGATAAAAACGCATTCCTACATTTCTGGGATGCCATTCCCGCGGCTCTCGATACTGGGCTCGAGGAAATCCAAAGAGCAGGCAAAAAGAAAAAGAAGCAAAAACGCATCAGCTCAAAGGACATACCAAGTATCTACCCACAAGGATCTGAAATCATGATCCAGGTATCTAAAGGGCCTATCGGCAACAAAGGCCCCCGTGTTACTACCAACATTTCCCTCGCTGGACGGTATCTTGTTCTCACCCCTTATTCAGACCAGTTTGGTATTTCACGTAAGGTGGATGATCCCAAAGAACGTCAGCGCCTTCGCCACATCATGCAAAAACTTCAAGTTCCTGAAGGCATGGGCATCATTATGCGCACGGTTGCCACAGGCCAGCGTGCCCGCCACTTTGTCAGAGACTTAGCAATCCTTCTTGAGCAATGGTATGCCGTTGAAGACAAACGTGACAGCACTCCTGCTCCTGTCTGTGTCTATCGTGAGCCTGACCTCATCGAACGAAGCGTACGTAGCTTTCTTACCGATAATGTCGGCCAGGTCATCTGCGACAATGAGGATACTACCAATGAAATGCGTGAAATCGCGGGGCGCATTTCGCGCAGGGCCAAACGCCGTATTCAATATCTCCCCTCTCGCCAGTCGATCTTCGAAAAGATTGGCATCCAAAAACAAATCGATGAGGCCTTCTCGCGCCAAGTATGGCTCAAATGCGGTGGCTATTTGGTCATTGATGAAACCGAGGCCATGATCACCGTCGATGTCAACACCGGCCGAAATAGGGGCTCCAAGGATGTCGATAAAATGCTCATGGAAACCAATGTTGAAGCTGCTGAGGAAGTGGCAAGACAACTGAGGTTACGTAACATCGGTGGCCTCGTGGTTGTCGACTTCATCGACATGCGCCATCGGCGTGATCAACAGGCCGTCTATCGCGCAATGAAAGAGCGCCTCAAACGCGACAAGGCCAAGACACAAGTCCTTCAGATTTCTTCTATCGGACTAATGGAAATGACCCGTCAGCGCCTCAACGAATCATTACGCGACAGCCTTTTGGAACCTTGTCCATACTGTGAGGGACGTGGCAGAGTAAAAACCCCAATGACTATGAGTGTTGAAGTTCAGCGTGCACTCCATACCGTCATTCAGCGTGGTGAGGGTGCCCTCGGTGACCTAGTCATTGTCGTCAATACAGAGGTGCTCAACCGTTTCAAAAATGAGGACTCGAATCTCTTTGTTGAACTTGAGCGCTCTCACAGCGGGCGCCTGACCTTCCGCACAGATCCTGCACTCCACCGTGAGCGCTATGCCATTATAGAGGCTGACACAGAAAAAACGCTGCATCAAGCATAGCCGGCAAACTACCACATGCCTAAGAGCAAAACGATCGAGATCGATGAAATCGTCACCCCGGAAAAATCCGCGGGTGACGCCTTCGGGGATCAACAAGATTGGTCCAGCTCTTCACCTAGTGGATCTACAAAGAAAACCGCCAATGGCTCAAATACGCGTGAGACAGGCGGCGAGGACCCCTTTGCCAATTTCCGTCAATCACTGCCTTGGAAAGCGCGTATTACGCTCAGCCTAACCCAATGGTTTGTGCTGCTACGTAGCAAAAGCTGGGGTAATCTCGTCATCGTGCCGGTTGTTGTTCTGGGCGTGTTGCTTGCCATTCCCCTTGCGATCATCGCATTCTTTTTATTGCTGGTTCGCTCCATATTCTTACCGCGCCGGTAATTGGCCCAGTGCGCCTCACCTAGATTCGAGGCTTCCATAGTTCACACAAACTACTCCTGTGGGCACCATTATTAAAAGCAGAACTCCCTGAGTGCAACTTTGTCGACCAGCACGCTGTGTTCCAGCTTGACTTCATCCACTTATGGTGGAGTTTTGCGTAGAATTTTTTATTCAACTATGCGCTTCTCCATCCTTCCCCAGTTGCTCGCTATTATAAGCTTGGCATCCTGTGCGCAGATACCTCTGGGAATCCATACTTCCCAGCTGACAGCACCAGTAGCTGCACCTGCTGTTAAGGTGGGCACGATCCCTCGTTCGTCGGCTCCCAACATAGGAGCCCCCAGAGCAATCGTAGTTGATTATGCCAGCGGGCGGGTCTTGTATGAGAAAAATGCCCGTGAACGCTGCGCGGTTGCCAGCACGCAAAAGCTCATGACCGCGCTCTGTGTCTTGGACCACGGCAGCCTTACCCATAAGTTTACTATTCAAAAAAGTGACACCTGGGTAGTCCCCACCAAGCTGGGTATTCTTCCCGGCGAAGTCTATTCACGACGCACGCTGCTCGGAGCCCTGCTGGTCAAGAGCGGCAACGATGTAGCCCGCGCTTTGGCGAGAAGTGTTGCAGGTAGTGAAACTAACTTTTCAAAAGTCATGAATCAAAAAGCTCTCAGCCTTGGCATGCGAGACTCCAACTTCATGAATCCACATGGGCTCACAGCCAACGGCCAGTATTCTACAGCACGTGATATGGCAATCTGTGGACGCGCCGCATTCAGCAGCTCCACCCTGCGTGGCATCATGGACACCGAGACTTATACTTTCCGCTATGCTAACGGCCGCTCAAAGCGGCTAGACAACACCAACAAGGTGCTCAAAAAAGTGGACTATTGCAACGGCATGAAAACTGGAACCACGCGTGCCTCTGGCCGCTGTCTCGTATCTAGCGGCACCCTCAATGGTCGAACTGCCATCGTTGTTATCCTTGGCGCAACATCCAGAAATGTCTGGTCTGACTCTGAAAAACTACTCCGCTGGGCACTGGAGCGGCCGCAGGCTGATTAATTCTCTGGCATCTTGCTAGCAGGCATTATTTACTTTTTCTATATGCGACTTCCTGAGGATGAACTTGCAGCTCTAAAGAGTGCGTCACTTTTACGACACATTCCAGATGTTGACTCATCGTTAAAAAACTTCTCATCCAACGACTACCTCGGCCTTTCTCAGCATCCTGAGATTAAACAGGCATATCACGAAGCGATTGAGAAATACGGCGCTGGTTCAACCGCATCACGCCTTATATGCGGCACAATGGAACCGCATACAAACCTAGAAGAAACCATAGCAACAGCCAAAGGCACGGAGGCGGCACTTACCTTTTCTACAGGATACGCAACATCCGTTGGCACCATCACCTCCTTACTCGGCAAAGGGGATGTCGTCATTCTCGACAAACTTTGCCACGCAAGTTTAATTGACGGAGCCCGCATGAGTGGAGCTACTCTACGTGTTTTTCCTCACAACCACTTAGAAAAACTTGAATCGCTTCTGCAATTATCAACCACAAAGGCAGACGCAAATAGCCGTATTCTGGTTATTACAGAATCTATTTTTAGCATGGACGGTGACGCTGCACCACTTGAAGAAATAAGTCGGCTCACTAAGCAATATGGATGCCTTCTGATGGTCGATGAAGCACACGCCCTTGGACTTATTGGCCCCACTGGGATGGGACTCGCTGAAGAGCTCGGCATCCAGGATCAAATCGATTTTCAGATGGGAACATTAGGCAAGGCAGCCGGTGTGGCTGGCGGCTATCTAGCTACCTCTCGCGTATGGGCTGAGCTCATGATTAACCGGGCGCGCGCTTTCATCTACTCAACAGCGCCGCCACCAGCCCAAGCCGCAGCCGCTGCTCAGGCACTGAGAATCATTCAGAACGAGCAAGGTCAAAAGCTGCGGACAGTGCTATGGAAAAACATCGATACTTTCAGAGCTGCATCGGATACGACGCGTCACTACCCGTCTGCTATCATTCCTTGGATAGTTGGCGATTCCGATAAAGCTCTCCAACTCTCCACGCAACTGCGTGACAAAGGGTTTCTTGTGCCCGCCATCCGCTACCCCACTGTCCCCCGTCATACTGCTCGTCTGCGTATCACCATGAGTAGCTGCCATGATACAGAATCTATTCAGGCATTAGCGAGCTGCCTACAGCAAAAGTGCAGTTAGGCTAAGCACATGGCAAACTACACTGCACAAAAAACGATGACCATTAGGTCACCGTTTCTGAAATTTACACTAAATAGCTGACCATTTAGATCAAGCCAGCCTTCTTGAGTGTCGCGTAGGCACCATTTTTGTTGATGGTCTTGATTGCCTTAGCGCTCAGCTTCACTTTCACGTGACGATCAAGCTCAGGGATATAAATACGCTTGGTGTGCAAGTTAGGAGAAACACTACGCTTCACCACTTTTGTGACGTGACGACCGATTCCACCTTTTTTCTTGGCGAGACCTGAACGGTGAACTCTACCACCGATACGGACACGGGAACCTCTGATGCTACATACTCTGGCCATTTTTCTGAATTGATTTAAAATTGGGACTCGCTTCGGGAGTTAAACTCACTGGTGAGTTATGATTTACGTATCGAATGAAGCGTGTGATACGGGCGGGGAGAGATACACTCCGGTGGCTGGCAGTCAAGGGAATTTGCGTGATTTCGCAGAAATTATTGCACTTCCACGGCGTTTTAATGTTTATTCATTACCGATCACGCCCAGCAGCAGAGGTAATTCTGGGCAATAGATACCAAATAATGGCTGCCCCACCAAATAGGCCGCCCATGGTATCAGCAAGCCAATCGCCGGTATCATTGCCTATTCTCCCGGGTACAAATCCTTGATGGTATTCATCAAGCCGGCCAATTAATGAGCAGGCGAGAGCTACCAGTACAAAAAGCCATCTTCGCGATAGATGCTGCCATTTCAGGCCACCGGATGCTGCCAGCAATGCTCCTCCGACAGAAAAATAGATAAAATGTAACACTTTATCTATATGTGGGATCTCGTTTGCCTGATTAAGCGAGGGATTTCCTGAAGAGAGCACCGAGAGCATAATAGCCCAGCCACAAAATAGCCAAAAATATGCCGCGGACCTTGCTGGAAGGCGCTCGGCAGTTTGGTTGAGGATAGCGGAGAGTTTGTGAAACATGCTCCAGAGCTCAGTTCATGTGCTGAATCTAGGCCAACTCCTCGAGCTTCGACTTTAACTGATCAAGTGTAACATTAGCCCCTGTGATGGTATCCTTGACCTCACCATCTTTGAAAAAAAGCAAACATGGGATAGAGCGAACACCATACTTAGCCGCAAGGCTTTGATTGGTATCAACCTCTACCTTACCAACATTTGCAGTATCACCAACTGCTTCAGCGAGTTGGTCAATCAAAGGAGAGATCATTTTACAAGGTCCACACCACTCCGCCCAGAAATCTACAAGAACGGGCTTATCCGAGTTAATCACCTCGGCCTCAAAATTTGCTTCGTTATATGCGTTAGCCATGTGCGAAATATGAACAACATGCATGATACGTCAAGCCGCTAGATGACGTGATACATAATCTGTAGATCTCACCGCCATCAAACTACGCAATGGCTGCACCACGTGTATGGGACGTATTGCCGATATCGTGCAGCTTAATTTTTGTGATTCGTTTAGCGAGGCATACTACCTGTTGACCAGGCTAAATAAACAATCAGGCCTCCGATCACAAAAAGAACAATTGGGATGATGAAGTCTTTGGTCATTTCTGAATATTATTGGTCATGTGATGAGAACAACAGCTGCATTTCTCAGCTTAATCGAAAAGCCGACCCCAACCTGGGCTTTCGTGGGTCTCATCGTTGACCCAAATATTGGCAGTGCCAAGTTGAACCCCAAGCAGAATAACTGCTGCTACAAGAGCAATAGCAGATAAGACGGTAGTAGTGCCTTCCGCTCTCTCAGCAGCAGCCTCTTCAGGATCTACGATACTGGCAGTGGTTAACAAGGAGTCATCTCCACCCTCTACCGCGATAGAGATAGGCTGAGATGGTTGAATTTGAACGGTAGCTTTCGGCAAGGGCTGACTTGAAGCTCCCGCTGGCTGATCTGTTCCTGGGGTATCTAGTCCAACGGTTGGCGCTGGTTCTGGCACAGCCGAATCGGTGGCCGTGGGTTCCTCAAAATCGGGAGAAGCAATTTTAAGCGTAGAGGGCTTTGGTGGTGGCACTAAATTTTTTGCCCCAGCAAAGGATGATGCCGCAACTGTCGGTGCCGCAACCGGGTTGGGGGCTGCAGAACCTGTTTGCAACTTGATCGTGGCGGGAGCTTTAGGGGGCTGAGGAGGCGTTGGGGAAGTTGGCGCTGGTGGAGGAACCAAAGGAGGACCAGATGACGGCGCTTTGAGAGAAATGGTAGGCGCGGGCGCAGGCGGAAAACCAGCGGCACCAGCATTGCCGTTGTCATTTGGATTTGCTTTCAGAGTAACACGAACAGTCTCTTTCCGAAGAGGCACCGCTGAAGTTTTCTTCGTTGGTTTGGGATTATTGTCTTCAGTCATATAATTATCAGCTTAAGTTAAGGTAAATGAATATTTGGATATTCTTTATAATAAATATCCAGTTAGAAGTGTATTCTATAATAATATTATATTAAGTCAACAATAAAGGTCACCTACAATGAGCATCTTAAAGTGTGAAAAATAGCTTTATTCTGATTACGATGCAAGGGGCGAAGCATAAGTTTGTCTTTTAAATTTGCAAATGGATGAAAAAAAGAAGGGCGCCCAGTGGATGAATCCAACCAGACGCCCAGCCCTTTTTCGTCGTTATGTTCTCCCTGAGGAGAATTGTCTGCGTTTTCCTGTCGCTGACAAAGAGTCATTAAAATGTTGGCACATACAGCTCTGACCCTTTGGCCAGAGTGGTGTTTTTGCTCAGGCTCAGACCATTCAGTTCATTGAGTTGAGTCGTACTAGCGCCATGTCTTGTAGCAAATTGCCCGTAGGTGATTTGCTGATTTACCGTGATGGTTCGTATCGCAGGTTCTACCCCAGCTCTCGGCGCAGAAGGCGCGGGCTGCTTCACGGGAGCTTTTTTCTGGCTAGCGAGCTCTGTTCTTTTGGGTGCGGTGCTGGCAGCTGCCTTTTGCGGCTTTTGAGTGTTTTTAGTAGCACTCGAGCCAGAGGTCGTTGCACTACCATCAATTTTCAAAGTCTGACCGACGTACATTTTAGTCGGCACAACCTGTGGGTTTGCTGCCTGCAAACTCTTCATGGATACATTGTGAATCCGGGCAATGGAGTAAAAGGTCTCGCCACTCTTCACTTGGTGCTTGGCTAAGTTTTTAGCAGCAGGCGCACTGACTTGCTTTGATGTGCTTACCGAAGCTGCAGTGCTAGGGATAAGAAGCTTTTGCCCAACGATGATGCGGTCATTCGG
>JAACFN010000191.1 GCA_009937455.1 Verrucomicrobiaceae bacterium
GGTGCTCGGGGGAGTGCTGTTTTTCATGATATCACTATCGATGGTCCTGTGTTTAGAAGTTACGATTCTAATATCAAAAGAGAGCCGCTCATTGGAGAGGCTTACATAGGCTTTGGGGTGCGCCGCGGTAACTGGGAGTTTGGTTATGTGCATACCTATCGCAGCAAACAATTTGAATCCCAAGGTGACCCGCAAGGATTTGGCTCGGTAGCTATCAGAAAGCAATTTTGATAGGTGATGATTTACTTGGCGAGCCCAGTTATATAGCTCAGTAAGCTTGCTGTTTCGTGCACGGTGAAGCTATTCATCAGACCCGCGGGCATGAGTGAAGTGGGCAGGGTATCACGCTTGGCGATGTCTGATTTTTTAAAGGTACTTTGTTTGCTTGTGATGTCGCGAATGGTGACCGTCTCGCCAGCTTCATCAGTCACAAAACCCATGTGAACAGCGCCACTTTTTAGGCTGATCAAATTGGTTTTGAATCCTTGGGCGATGGCTTTGTTGGGAATGATAAGCGCCTCGGCAAGATCTTGTGGACGGAGGATGTTGGCAATAGATCCGAGATAAGGCCCCTTAGGGGGCTCATCGGCACTGACGGTGTGGCAGGCGTTGCATGTGGCGCGGGCAAAGACGGCCTCGCCTAGAACAGCATTCCCTTTTTTGTGATTGAGGATCTGGGCGACTGCATCTTCGGGATTAAGGTTGGCAATTTTGGGAGTTTTATCCGCGCCCGGCGCTTGGATACCGAGGCGACTTGCTGCACCCGATGCGCGCTGCTTGAGGCCGGCGTCAGGAGAACTGAGCATCAGGCTGATATGGTCATTGAGGTAGGGAATTTTGGTCCAGAAGGCGGCCTCCATGAGCGTGTGTTTGTACTCGTTGTTAACTGACCAAGTTGAGTCGATGCTCTTACGACTACTCTCACGAGCTTCGATACCGATATTTTTACCACCAGCGAGATGCAGCAAGGCCTGGGCGGCCCAGCGACCTTTAGCGCTGCTGGGTGATTGTTGGTAGATGGGAATGAAGCGCTCAACATAGTTTTCGAGCTGAGGTGAAGCCATGAGATGTTGGCGAATATCATCGCGGATCTTACTCGCCTTGCTGTCATTCATGAGAGCTTCAAGAGAACTCATCAGCGCATCAAAGGCCTCAGGGTGGTTGAGGGTGAGCAATATTGGAATGGCTACTTTGTGTGTTTCGCTTGGATTTTTAGTATCTTTGGCAGCTTGGATAATGAGTGGAATGGCTTCGGTGGGGATGTTTTTTTTATCTGCGAGTTGACCAAGTAAAGTTGGCAGCAAAGAGGGGTCATTTTTAGCGAGGGCAATGATGCGTTGCAGGCCGCGGTCGTTTTGAATGCGGTTTTTGCCGAGCAGGCTGACGATGATGGAGTTTTCCTCTTTGGTGGTACTTGGGTTTTCGAGAAGGGTATTGAGGGTTTCGAGGATACGTGCGGATTGTTGCCAGGTTTCTGGTTGGTAGTAAGGTCCACGAGTATCGGGACGGGTGCTCCATGAGTCACCTTTCCAGTCACCTTCTTGTTGATAGAGACGTGCAAGGGTAGCAAGGATAGGCTGACGTTTGGCGGGATCGGTCTGAGTGCTGAGTTGGGTGATGAGGGCGTCTACCACTTCTTTTTTGTGCATCCGCATCAATGCCCGTGAGGCGGCGGTGCGATTAGTGGAATCATCGGAACTGAGATGTGCTAGCGCGACTTCGTGAGCACCAAGCTTAGCAAGGGCTCGGTAGGCGGTGTGGCGGATCAGTGCGTGCTCGCTGGACAGGTGGCTGGCGATGTCTACGGCGAGATCGGCTTTACCTTGGAAGGTGGCTGCAACGATAGCTTCGATGATGGCACGGGGTTGGGTGGCCTGGAGTTGTTTTTTAAGGAAGTCATTGGGTGTTGGCCCTGGCTTGCCGGCCGTGCGGGTATCAATGGCCAGGTCCCCAAGTGCCCGAGTGACGAAGGGCATGATGGCATCATTGGCGGGGGTCGATGAAAAGGCGGGAACGATAAGCCCTAACACGGCCTGGCTATGGCGGCTATCAAGCCCGCGCTGTGTGATGGCGTAGAGGGCAAGGACGCGGCTGCCAAGATCTAGGCCTGAATCCTGTGCGGCGCTTAGAAGTGCTTGGTTGGTTTCCGCGCTAGCAGGACGGCGTAGCAGAGTGCGCTGAGCCGCGAGTGAGCGAACGTGACTTGGTGAAGTGCGGATGATTTCAATGAGTTGAGCGTCGCTGAGTTTGGCAAAGTCGGGCAGCGGTGTAGGTTGGTAGCCAGTGGGGCTGACTCGGGCGATATAACCATGCTCCGGACCCTTCCAGCTGAAGGCGGCAGGCCCTAGCCATGAGGCTTGATAGATATTGCTTAAGCCGTCGACATCGGCATCGGTGGGACGAGACATTTTGATGAGTATTTCCGGTTTGGCGGTTTCCTTGAAGGTGGCACCTTCGACCTCAAGGATGTGGCGGTAGGATCCTTGACGGCCCCAGTCACAGGTGTAGGGGCGGTTGTTCCATGCAGCGGGGATGCCGGGTTCACCGAGATAGAATGCGCCGACACCAGAGCCGCCACCGTAGTCAGCTAGTGGAGCTACGGTTTCCTCGGCAAAATTCATGTAGAGGCGTGGGTAGCCGTGATCATCGAGACCGGAGAGGTGGTGCATGCGGACGTTCCAGCCACCACCGTCATTGGTATTGTCACGGGCAAAAAAATCGAGCGTGGGGGTGATGGCGATACCGTAGGTATTGCGGGTCCCGTCTGAGAACGTTTCCATACCACTGCCATCAGGACGAAAACGAACCACGCCACCACCGCGCATTTGTAAGGTGCGCCCATCGGCACCGGTTGCCTTCATGAAACCAAAATCGCCGACCGCGATATAGATCCAGCCGTCGGGACCCATTTCTAAGCCGTTGGTGGTATGGTCGGCAGACCTATCTTTAAAGCCAAAGGCGATATCAGAAATGAGGCGTTTGGATGAGTCAGCAACGCCATCACCGTCCACATCATGATAAACGGTGATGTGGGGTGGGTGTAATAAGTAGAGTCGGTCATGGTCCCAGAGCAGGCCACGAGGGGAATCAACGTCACGGATGAACTCGGTGACTTCATCGGCGCGTCCATCGTTGTCGGTGTCGCGCAGTCGTAGCACACGGCCACGACCAGGCTGGCGGCCACCAGAAGCGTTGCCATCGGAGGAGACGTAGAGGTCGCCATTAGGAGCGGCAGCTACATAGGTGGGGTAGTTGGCCATTTGCCATGGGGCAAAGAGGCTGGCAGTGAATCCTTCAGGGACAGTGACGTCTTTGAGTAGCTTGGCCTCTTCCTCTGCACTCAGGCG
>JAACFN010000192.1 GCA_009937455.1 Verrucomicrobiaceae bacterium
ATCCTGATGGCCGATCATATCGAGCACGATACCGAATTGAGGTTTCGGCGTGCGGTCGTAGAGGGTGAATGCGTAGGCCCTGCTGCCGTAAAGACCATCCTTAGGTGTGATGTTTTCACCAAAGGCTTCTTCGCCATCAAAGAATACAATCTCTAGCTGCTTGGCAAGTTCGGGGTGATTCTTGCCAAGTTCTGCAGCCAGCTCGATGATAAGCGCGCATGCAGAGGCGGCATCATCAGCACCCAGAAAGTCCGGGATTCCTGGGATCATTTTGGAGTCGAGGTGAGCACCGAGAATGCCCTTGGTCTTGATGGCCTTGAGATCCTCGAGATTCTCGAGATTCTCGACCTGAAAGCGTGCGATCAGATTGACAAAGGTTTTTTTACCAAGGGGGGTGTCCCGCACCAGTGACTGGCTCATCGTGCTCCAGCCATGTTTCGCGAGTTCTTGGGAAATATATTGCTGCGCTTTTTTGAGCCCTTCGGAATCCGCAGGCCGAGGTCCGCAGGCGAGCAGGGCCTCGGTGTGGACATAGGCTGCGCGCCCGTGTCGATCGGTGGGATCGTTGATCTGTTTGAAAATCAGGAAGCCGCCAATGATGGCAGCCAGCAAGGTGAGTAAAAGGGGGCTTTTCAACTTCACGTGCAAGTGGGGGGCGGGGTGAACGATCGGCGAGCTACAACTCAATACCTAACAGGTCGAGTATGCGCTGCAGGTCATCATTGCCATAGTAGGTTAGCTCGATTTTTCCTTTTTTCGGGCTATGCTTCATTTGCACCTCCGTGGCAAAACGTGCTCTGAGAGAATCTTGAATTTGGTTGATGACGGCATTGGCTTCTACACTTGAGCCTGTCACTTTTGACTTCTTTGGGGGAGAAAGGATCGATTTGGCGAGCTTCTCGGCAGCGCGAACGGTAAGAGACTTTTTGAGAATTTGATCTGCGGCAAGGCGTTGTGAAGCGGCATCCTTGATTGATAAAATGGCCTTGGCGTGACCTACGCTGAGGCGTGTTTGTGCAACGTGATCTCTGACTTCAGGATCAAGCTCCATCAGGCGCATGGCATTGGCGACCGTTGCACGGGATTTACCAACACGTTTGGCGATGACATCTTGTTTGATGCCAAACTCTTTTGCTAGCTGAACGTATCCTTGAGCTTCCTCAATAGGGTTGAGGTCCTTGCGCTGAATGTTTTCAATCAGAGCCATTTCCAATACATCCTGATCGCTGGCCTCGCGTATGACGATGGGCACCTCCGTTAGGCCGAGAGCTTTGGAAGCACGCCAACGGCGTTCTCCGGCGATGAGCTCCATCTTGCCATTTACTTTACGAACGATGAGCGGCTGAATAATTCCATGCTGGCTGATGGAATCCTTGAGCTCGTCAAGCTGGCCTTGGACGAAGTGCTTGCGAGGCTGGAGCGGGCTGGGGACAACCGTATCAATCGGAACGTGAGAGTCGGCTGGTGGGGCATCTTTTTTTGAGGGGTTCAGATCACCATTTGCCTGCTGTTTGATCAGAGCTCCGAGTCCCTTGCCTAATGCCTTTTTTGCCATAACGAGAGCATAGGCGTAATCTTACTGATTTTGCAAAGACGATTTTCCAAGTTTTTTAGAAAACTAGATAAGAGTTATTAACTATGTCCATTGGCCATTATTTAGGATCTGTTGATGGGTGTTTGGCATATCAGGTGTCGCAGCTCACCTATCTGCTCTCGTCACAGTGCTAACGCCATGGCTTGACTTTCATCTCTCGAGCGGGAATGTATAGGCGCAGCAGGGTAGTATATACCCAGCAGGGCAAGATGAATTTATATATCCATACGATCATAGCCGTCATGGTGATGTGCACACTGCGAGTTGATGCGCAGCGCGTCGTGGTTGACCCCGCGATTGCGGATCAAGCACAGGCTGCCGTGCAGAAGCTGGGTGTCGAGCTGATCAGGGGAAACTTTAAATACAGCCAAGAGCGTATGTATCCACGTTGGAAAAGACGATTGGCAAAGCGTATCGGTAGTATCGAGGAGCTTGAAGCGCAGCTGGCATCCGGTGATCAGCAGCGAGTCAAGATGGGGCTAATCGTTACCAGTTACCAAGCGGCTAGGCCGACTGCTTTTTTTGATGTCTGGAGGGCGAAGCAAGTGGATGCCGTTACCGGTCAGGTGGCGCGTGATGACCGAGGTGATGAGATTATCGTCAGCCACTGGCTAGCGGTGGTGCCATTTACCACACAAATCAAGATACCTGATCCGCAGCAAGGAGGCAGAATGAGAACGCTCGAAGAGAAGAGCTATACCATTGCCATTGCCGAGAAAGGCTCCGACCAATGGTATTTCCTCACCGGCATGAAGCCGACGATTCAGGATTTGCGCAGCCTGTTCCCCTCACTGCCCATTGACAAAAATGAGCTGGGCCTGCCGGAGTCAAGTGCTCGCGAGATTAAGTAACCACATTTCATCACCCATCTTTCTATCATGTCGAAACATAAAAAGCTCGAGCGGGAAGCCAAGCTAGTCCGCAAATTCAAAAAACTCTACCAGCGCGCCCAAAGTGATTGGTGTGCCGTGCGTGGCTCAGAAATCCATGGCAGGGGAGTTTATGCAACCCAGGACATCCCAAAGGAAACCGAAGTGATCGAGTATGTTGGTGAGCCTGTTGATAAGACGATCAGTGAAGACCGTGCCTGGGATCAGTATGCAAAGCATGAAGAACACGGTGATGCCGCCGTTTATATTTTCACCTTGGATGACGAGTGGGATATTGATGGCAATGTGCCGTGGAATACAGCACGCTTGATCAATCACTCCTGTGATCCCAATTGTGAGGCCTGGATCATCGGGCGCCGTGTCTACATCTATTCCCTGCGTGAGATCAAAACAGGCGAGGAGCTCACCTTTGACTACGGCTTTGACATTGAGTGTTACGAGGACCACCCATGCCGCTGTGGCAGCGCCAACTGCATCGGCTTCATTGTGACCCAGGAACAATGGCCCGAGCTTCGTAAAAGACTTGCTGCCAGCCAAGCCAACAGGAGTGAGGAAAAAGTCTCTGGCTAGTCACCCTTGCCAGCCAGTCACCTATTATAATAGATATGAATTATTCTGCCAAGCTCGCCCAACGCATCGAATCTGTCGGTTCCCGTCTCTGTGTTGGTATTGATCCAAGACCTGAGCTCTCAGGTGGTATCGATGCCGTTCCTGAATATCTAAAGCGTATCGTGGGAGAAACCGCTGAATACGCGGCTGCCTTTAAACCCAACATGGCCTACTTTGAGGCGATGGGACTGCGCGGTATTGAGATGCTTCAGGACATGCTTCAGCAGATGCCAGAGGAAGTTC
>JAACFN010000193.1 GCA_009937455.1 Verrucomicrobiaceae bacterium
GAGTGCACGTCGAGGCGGGGTAAGGCACCCTGAGGGGGCAGCGGTGCGGGGTCGACGACCCAACCAAAGGGAGTGATCTCGCGCAGCCGCTTGAGGTGGTTACTACGGAGTTCTTTTTCCCAAATGCCGCGTAGGGAAGGGGACCAGAGCAGTGCCAGCCAGAGTTTTTCCTCCAGGTGGGGCTTGCACGGAGATGTTAAATGAGATGATTGAGCAAGCTTTTTGACGTGGGAGATGTTTTGCCAATCGAACCATTCAAAAAACCGATAAATACTTTCCTCCTTGTCGGTTGGGTCATGGGTCTCTGCACGATGGATGGAGATGTTTTCACACTGCTCAGTAAGCCAGGTCATCTCGGGGCGGTAGTCATCTGATTCGTCACTCACCAGAACGCGGCCACCTTGTTCGGGGTAGAGGTTCTGAAAGCCATCGCGGATACCGTTGGCGCCACCTAAAATATCAAATCCATGATCGGCGTAAAATTGGGAGAGCCATAGGGTAATACCCATGCCACCTGGCACAGAGTCGAGCTCCGTGAGCGCGAAGCTGTTGCTGTTTTCGTCGCCGTCTTTAGCCGTCAGAATGAGATCGGGACGAATCACCTTAGGCATTGTTTCCCTCAATGCTTGTGATTGCTGCAGCTCGATCATCCAGTCCGGCTTTCCGGCATCGAGTAAGTGGTGAATCCAGGCGGGTAAATTACCTTTGGCACTACGCTGGTAAATTGAGTCGGAGGCACGCTGAAACTGTGCCAGAGGGTGACCAAGCTGGGTAAGTGCTTTGGTGGTTTTTTTATCCAGAGCAAGTGGCTGCGGTGAAAACAACCAGTTTCCAGAATGTCTTAGCTGTGACTCAGGCAGAGCATTCTTGATGGTTTCGAGATTCACAAGTTCCATGTTGGTTTTTGATAGGGGCATTTTATCGAAGTCTGCGCATCTGTCTCGTGAGAATATCACGGGTAGTTCTAGTAAGATTTCTATTTCATCAAAATGACCCGATTCAGACAAGACATTCTCTGGTGTTTTCCAGCAAGCAGGCTTGTCAGAGTCTGGTAGCAAGCTAGTATCTATTTTTATGGATACTTGCGATACCACAGCTTGCCAATCAGCGCGTGAAATCTTCAAAGAACTAGAGGAGATGTACGACGAGCACAACCTCTACTTTCAAACCATCGGCTCAGTCCTTGAGGCTGCTGATGCACTGAACGTTCCGCAGCGACTTAAACTCATGCTGACACAGCCCAAAAACGAGATCATGGTGCACTGCCCGGTCGAAATGGATGACGGCACATGGAAATTACTTAAAGCTTATCGTGTGCAGCACAACAACGTGCTCGGCCCTTATAAAGGAGGTATTCGCTATCACCCCGAAGTCAAACTCGATGAGGTCAAAACCCTCGCTCTTCTCATGACCATGAAGTGCGCCCTCGCTCGCCTCCCTTTTGGAGGAGCTAAAGGTGCGCTGCGTATCAATCCGCGTGATTTCAGTAAAGATGAGCTCATGCGTGTTACCCGGCGCATGACCTCCGCACTGGGTGACAACATCGGCCCCGATTACGACATCCCCGCTCCAGACGTAGGCACCAACGCTCAAGTGATGGCATGGATGGCCGATACTTATATTAACTTCGCCGAATCCTCAAGCAAGGTCATCGCCCGGGGAGTTGTCACCGGTAAGCCCCTCGAGTTCGGCGGTTCAGCAGGTCGTGAAAAGGCTACAGGTCAAGGCTTGGTCTACGTTCTTGACGCATTACTTCCAGGAATGGGTATCGAATTGGACAAGGTTACCTGTAGTCTCATTGGTTATGGTAACGTGGGTTCTTGGACCGCACGCCTGCTGCAAGAACGAGGCACGACATTAAGAGCGGTGTTGGACCATACCGGTGCCATTCTTAATACGAGTGGAATCGATGCCGAAGCACTTGCGGCACATGTCCTTGCCACAGGAGGGATTAAAGGGTTTGCAGGCGCGGATGCCGTCGACGAGGTCACGTTTTACTCAACTCCGGTCGACCTCTTTATCCCTGCCGCCCTTGAGCAGATGGTTGACCTAGAGCACGCAGAGCGCATGCAATGTAAAGTACTGGTTGAGGGAGCAAACGCCCCCACCACTCCCCATGCTGAGCGTTATTTATTAGATAAAGGTGTTGAGGTGCTGCCTGCTATTTTATGCAACGCGGGGGGTGTTACTGTGAGTTATTTTGAATGGAAGCAGAACCGACAATCGGAAACATGGGACGAGGAAGTCGTCGATGAACTTCTCAAGAAAACGATGACCCGGTCAGCCGAACGCGTGCTTAAAATGTCTCAACGACTGGATTGTAATATGCGCATCGCTTCCTACGCATCTGCCATTGAGCACATTGACAACGTCTACGAGCTGCGCGGAGTCTTCCCTTAATTCTTGCCGCTCAATGAAGTGGAGATGCGGGTTCTTTTTTAAGCACGAGCCCTTAAGCACTTCATGTAACAGCGAATTTCTCGCCTTTAGTTACGCAGGAAATTTTCCAGCATCTTCATGCCGTCTTCGGTGAGGATGGACTCTGGGTGGAACTGAACACCGTGAATGGGCAGCTCCTTATGCATGAGTCCCATGATGGTGCCATTCTCAGTTTCCGCGGTGATCTCTAGGCAGTCGGGCAAGGTGTCTCGTTTGACGATGAGGGAGTGGTAGCGGGTGGCTGTGATCGGGCTAGGAAGGCCGGCGAAGACACTTTTGCCAGTATGGAAAACAGGGGATGTCTTGCCATGCATGAGATGTTCTGCGCGGACGACTTCACCTCCAAAAACCTGACCGATGGACTGGTGGCCAAGGCAGACTCCGAAGATGGGAATGGGTTGCTTGGCGTTCTGGCCAAACTCGCGAATGACATCGCAGCTGATTCCGGCCTCGTTCGGCGTGCAGGGGCCTGGGGAAATACAGATCCGATCCGGGGCAAGCTCGCGGATTTCGTCGATGCTCATAGCATCATTGCGAACCACCTTCATTTCCGCACCCAGCTCGCCGAAATACTGTACGAGGTTGTAGGTGAAGGAGTCGTAGTTATCGATTACGAGGAGCATTTGAATAGTGAATTTAGAATCGTGAATAGTGAATTATTCTACTTCGGCAAGGGTCTTTGTCCGACCTATGGTCTTTGCTAGCCCGATGGCGCGGATGATGGCCATGGATTTGTTGACGGTTTCTTCGTATTCGTAGGTAGGATTGCTATCGGCAACGACACCGGCTCCGGCCTGAACGTAGGCCTTGCCATCTTTGAGCAGGCAGGTGCGCAAGGTGATGCAGGAGTCGTGGCT
>JAACFN010000018.1 GCA_009937455.1 Verrucomicrobiaceae bacterium
TAGACCCAATCGTGGCCGTGAAAAATACGGGCTCGTGGTTTGATAACTATTCCTGACATGGCTAGGACCGTTGAAGCAGGGAATGACTTCAGAAGCAAGCTTCCAGCTTGCACGCTCATGAATACAGTGGCAGGGTCTCCTGTATCATCTTTATGGCTGAGCCCAGACAACAAAACCCCTACTATGCCATCACCCGCATTGACCTGCCGAGTGCTGGCACTCATGGCTTTCAGGTCAGATTACAGCGTAGAGGCATCAAGTATGGTAAATTCTTTGCCGATCGGGTTCACGGAAAGCCTGATTTTGCTCTCAGGGCTGCCCAAGATTGGCGCGACGCCCTTCTCGAAAACATAGCTGATCGCGCCCGCGTCTGCGAGCGTTCCCAACGCAATAGCTCGGGAGTCGTCGGGGTATCCAAAATCACGGTGATCGCCAGCAATGGAAATTCGTATTACTTTTGGCAGGCCACCTGGTCCCCCGCCCCAGGCCAGCGCCGCTGCGTCAAATTCTCCATCAGGCGCTATGGCGATCATCAGGCTTTTCAACTTGCCGTTGAGGCAAGGACCACTGGTATCAGTTCCACCTAGAGCTGTTCACCTTTATCCTTCCAACTTGGGTGAGAAGCATTCACTCTCAGCTCGCAATGCATAAGCTCTTTCTCCTCGACGGGATGGCACTCGTCTATCGTGCCCATTTTGCCTTCTTCCGTAATCCGATCATTACTAGTAAAGGGCTCAATACATCAGCCGTTTACGGCTTTGCCAATGCACTACTCGATATCATGGAAAACCATGACGCGAGCCACATCGGTGTGGCATTTGACACCAAAGCACCCACAGAGCGCCACGTCATTTATCCGGAATACAAAGCACAGCGTGAAGCCATGCCGGAGGAACTGGCAACAGCAATTCCCTATGTAAAAGAGTTATGCCACGCACTCGGCATCCCCGTTCTCGAGCTAGATGGTTACGAGGCGGATGACATTATCGGCACGATTGCTCACCGAGCAGATCAACGGGGAGGCATTCATACCTACATGGTCACTCCAGATAAGGATTTCGCCCAGCTGGTCAGTGAAACCACCACCATGTGGAAGCCTGGCAGACAAGGAGGCAACCACGAGCTGCTCGATATTGCCAGCATACAAAACCAGTGGAACGTCGAACAACCGCATCAAGTAATCGACATCCTTGGCTTGTGGGGCGATGCCGCAGACAACATCCCCGGAGTGCCCGGCATTGGTGAAAAAACTGCCAAGAAGCTCATCGCACAATTTGGTTCTATTGAAACCCTGCTGAAATCAACCGACCAGCTGAAAGGCAAGCAGAAGGAAAACCTCGAAAACTTTGCCGATCAGGCACTACTTTCTAAAAAACTAGCCACCATCATTCTCGATGTGCCCATTGATGCCGAATGGGATGACCTCGTTTTAGGCGGGCGTGATGAAGAAAAAATCAAAGCCCTACTCACCGAGCTTGAGTTCAATACCCTGGGCAAACGCATACTCGGCAAAGACTTTGCTGCCGGCCGCGGGCATAGTGATGCTCAAGCGGACCCTCAAACAGGCGAGCAAGCTAGCGATCAACCCCCAGCGGCAGTATTGCGCACCATCTCCGACACAGAGCATCATTATCAGGTGGTTCAAACCGTCAACGAGCTACACTCCCTGGTCAAAAAACTCTCCATTGCAGATCGTTTCTGTTTCGACCTCGAGACCACATCGCTCGACCCCAGAAGCTGTGACATCCTCGGCATCGCCTTTGCAACGACCGCCCACGATGGCTACTTCGTTGATATCGGGCCAGAAAGTCAGCTTTCCCCTCAAACCACATTGGATAAGCTGGGCATCATTTTTCAGTCCAAACAGGAAAAATTGGGACACAATCTCAAGTTTGACCTCTCCGTCCTGCTTGCCCACGGCTGTGAGGTCAGCGGCCCGTTTTTTGACACTATGCTCGTGCATGCCATTGTCTCGCCTGATCAGCGCCATGGCATGAATCAGATTTCAGAAATGCTATTAGGTTACAGCCCCGTCAAACTCGCGGACCTTGCACAGAAAGAAATCAAACCTGAGGGAGACCTCTTCGGGCTGGAGAATGAAGCTGAAGAAAGCAGCAAACCTGCGAAAAAACGCGGTAAGAAAAAGCAGCTCAACATGTCGCTCATCCCAGCTAGCGATTTGGCAGAATACGCGGCAGAGGATGCCGATATCACTCTGCAAATTGCCGACAAGCTTCGTCCCCTTCTTGAGGACTGTGAGCAAGTCTCCATCTACCGAGACATCGAGGCTCCTTTACTGCCAGTACTAACCGCCATAGAGAACGAGGGCATCGCCATGGATGTCAGGGCACTCAAGGATATTGGCGACACCCTTGCAAAACGTATTTCTAATCTATCCCAAGAGATCACCACCGCTGCAGGAAGAGAGTTCAATCTTAACTCACCAAAACAACTCGGCGAAATTCTGTTTGGGGAAATGCAGTTGGTTGAGAAGCCTAAAAAAACGAAGACAGGCCAATTCAAGACTGATGAGCAAACACTCTCAGGACTCGCCGCCAAACACCCCATCATAGCGGACATTCTCGACTACCGAGAAGCCAGCAAGCTCAAGTCCACCTACGTTGATGCCTTACCGACCCATGTCTCTGCCCGCACAGGTCGCGTCCACACCCATTTTCACCAATTGATGACATCCACCGGTCGTTTGGCATCCAGCGATCCCAACTTACAAAACATACCGGTGCGCTCAGAAGCTGGACGGGAAATCCGCAAGGCCTTTGTCCCCCGAGATGCTGAGCACACCCTACTTGCTGTCGATTACTCCCAGGTTGAATTGCGCGTCATGGCTGCACTCTCTGGCGATGAGTCGATGATCCAGGCCATCAAAGACGAGCTCGACATACACTCCGCGACTGCCGCCAAAGTCTTCAGCACAAGCATCGACGAGGTCACCTCCGAGATGCGCCGCAGTGCTAAAATGGTCAACTTTGGCATCATTTACGGTATTTCAGCATTCGGATTATCCCAAAGACTTGGCATAGGCCGCACCGAAGCAAGTGAGATCATCGAAACTTATTTCAAACAGTACCCGGGCATTAAGGATTACATGGACAACACCATCGAGTCCGCCAAACAGAACGGCTATGTCAGCACACTCAGTGGTCGCAAATGCTGGGTCAGAAATATCGACTCACAAAATGGAACCATCCGCAGCGGTGCTGAGCGCGCCGCCATCAATGCTCCCGTGCAAGGATCTGCCGCGGATATGATTAAAATAGCGATGATTAAGGTTCATCATTTACTGGCAAAAGAAAAATCAAAGACGAAGTTAATTCTCCAAGTACACGACGAGCTACTTTTCGACCTGCACCTCAGCGAGGAGCAATCACTAACTCCTAAGATCATTGATCAGATGGAAACCGCCATGGCACTACCGCATGGCATTCCCTGCAAAGTAGACTCAGGCACAGGGTCAAACTGGCTGCAAGCGCACTAATGCGTGCGCGGCGCATCTAAGCGACCTCTTTGCGCTGCACCTCGATCTCTCCGAGGATGCTGTCCTGCCTGATCCTGAACTGATTCATCTTCATCAGCTCGAGCACGGCAAGGAAAGTGACGATCACCTCTCCTTTAGAGGTTGCCTCGGCAAACAAAGAGGAAAACTGCATTGCTCCACCTGGCTTCATGCTGCCGAGCAAGTATTCGATCTTATCAGCCACCGTGTAGCGGTCATCGACAATATCACCGAGATCGGTTGACTCCTCAAAGCGCTTAAGAACATTCTGAAACGCACGAATGAGATCAAAAATATTAACATCGGGAAGCGGCTCATCCTCGGCAGCTGGCGGCGCTATTTTTTCAGGGGCATGGGCAAAAAGATCCTCCTGCTCGGTTTCCTTACGAGACAAAAACCCAGCCGCATCTTTAAACTTTTTGTATTCAATAAGCTGACGAATCAGCTCCCAGCGTGGGTCGTCCTCTTCCATATCCTCCTCAGGAGGCTGCACTGACTTGGGCAACAAAGTCCTGCTCTTGATATACATCAGGTTCGCAGCCATGACGATGAACTCAGATGCCAAATCAATGTTGAGCATCTTGAAGGTATCGATGTAGTCAAGATACTGCTTGGTAATACGCTCGATGGAAATGGTATGAATATCAACCTCATCCTTTTTGATCAGATAGAGTAAAAGGTCGAGAGGACCTTCGAAAATATCCAGCCTAACTTTGTAATCTGCACTTTCCACGTGCCCCAATCGTTAAGGCATAGCGCAAGCCCAAGCGAGAAAAATATTACCTGTATCTGAGCCTACTGGTGCCAAAATACTGCTCCAGCCTGCTTCAATTAGCGGCAATGATTATACCTATGCGGCCTATGGGTTCTATGGCCATGATGTCGGTAACGGTCACGATCATCATTGCCTGCTGAGTAAGCGATGGCTCCAATGAGCACAGCCCCGACCGTTGCAGCCACCGGATCAACGGTCTGAATGGGTCTTCCGCTGCGGTCGTAGGACGTCACACAACTTGATAACATCACTGCTGATGCCACCGCTACCACCACCGACTTAACCCATGAGTTATTGCGTTTCATGCCCAGTAGACGATATTGACATCACTTTTATTCACAAAAAAGTGAAAACAACCAGAGCCTGCGTGCTAATTACGACTTGACCCTGAGCCCCCACCACCGATGGTGTAGGAGAGAAATTTTTTACGCCTACGTCCTTCCATCACCATCGCGGCAACCGCCATCTATCTGCCATCAGCTAAAGAGACATGGGAATCCAGCCTCCATTCCATTTGTACATCATCGCTGTGCTCTTCACCAGCGGTGCAATCTCATGCTCCCCAAATCTGGCCAAGGGAAGCCACGAGCAGAGCCGAGCAAAAAAATCTCGGCCCATCGTCAGGCAAGTAGGTGAGCCTAGCCCAACCGCTAAAAAAATTGTCGAATTTGCCGTTCAGAATATGGGCAAAAAGGTCGGTGACGGCCAATGCTGGGGATTAGGTAACCTAGCATATCGCCACGCTGGAATAAGGCACCGAGGCGGCTTCGTCTGGGGCAGACAAGTTCACTGGCAGACCGAAGGAGTTCGTCCTGGCGATATCATTCAGTTTAAAAACGCACGCTACCCCTATGCTTACACCGACGAGAATCATACCGCGATCATTCTCAAGGTTGTAGGAAGAAGCAGCGTCAAGGTTGCCCACCAGCATTGGAACAACATCTATCGCGTAACAACGACGACGATCCCGCTGACCTATCTTCGCTCTGGATCACAAACGGTCTACCGCTACGAACCCTAAGTGCGCTCAGTGCCTTAGTGCTTAAAGCAGTGAAGTAAGTTGCTACTTCACCTCGAGAGTGCCTTCTGTAACGCCCAGCTTTTCCATGACATCCAGGTCCTGCCAAAGGTGGTGACCTGATGTTTCGCCAGCTAAGAGCTGCTTATAGGCTTGCAGCGTCTGGCGAGCTTCAGCGGTCTTTTCATCAAGGAAATCAACGCGGAACCTACGCAAACCTGTACCGCGCATTTGCCCATAAAATCGAGCGCCTGTCTGGGCAAGTCCATTGAACAGAGTATTTCGACAGCCCACATCCGCTTTCAAGGTATGCAACTGGCCAACACGGTCCTTGAGCTCAACGTGATGTTTTTCGCATGGTTTACCACAATCCAAGATGCTCGTGCCCTCGCTCATAAAGGTACAGAATACACAATGCTCCATATGAAACATCGGCATATGCTGGTGCAGCGTCAGCTCAAACCAATCTGAGGGCGCCGATAACAGCAGCTCGAGCACTTGGTTGATATTCAGATCATATGAAACCGTGAGATGATCGAGTTGTCCCTCTTCCTTGAGGATGCGAGCCGTCAATGGGTTCGCACAATTGAGAGAAAAGTCTCCCGTCTTATATAGGTCACTGCGATCTTTAAAGTGAGCCACACCTCCTAGATTACGAATCAATACACCGTCGGGTTCAGCACGCTCGACCACCTTAAAAAACCCAGCCTCACCTGATTTCTGAATACGGGGTGTCGCCAGATGAATGCGCGCACCATTGCTCTGCCGTACTAATGCCACTGCCTCCTTACCTCGGCGTATATCCTCAAAATCGACGTAAATGTTATTCAAGCCGACCTCAAGCGCCGCCTCGATCTGCTCCATGCTGCGGCAAAGTGCTGAAAGTTCACGCTGATGGCACTCATCTTTCTTAACGGCTGGCATCAAATCTTCCAGCTTACCTGTAGATGATATGCGCGGCGCAGGATCAGATTTCTGCCCATCTAGGGCATCAACCAACGCGCGGCGGAGTCGGTTGACGGCCGATACTGCCATCATCACGGCACCCTCGAGTTGATTGTCCAAGGCACCGAGCTGCCACGGCGTCTCCCCCAAACGCCCTAGCTGTTTCTCAAGAAACTCCGTGGTAAACGGCCTCGTTTGTGCTGACTCAAGCAGCTCTAAAGATGAAACAGAAACTTCGCCACTGGTGAGAACCATCGGCTCTCCCGCACTTCCTGACACTGTTACTTGAATCGTCTCACGCACAGGCGTCAGCTTCGCGTTTTTCCAACTCGCCTTGAGCGCACTGTTGAGCTTAGGATCGTCAGTTTTCCAAATCTTCTGGCCCACTTTGATCCGTTTCCAGTCCAGTCCACTTTGCTCACGGTGGAAAAGTAAACGGCTACCCTTCACCTCCCATATTCTGGCTCCTTGCTCTTGGTCCCTGTTTTCACCAGCATCAAACACAATACCGTCACCTGCCTTGACCGGAACATCAGAGGCTAAATTAAGCTCCACCCACCCTCGTTCAGATCCCGTAACTTCACCGAGATAAACACCACGTTTTTTGCCGAACTTACCATGAGTCAAGCGTGGGTGATTAGTGCCCTCAAGCCAACCGGTCGATAGCCCACGGGAGAAAGTCATCTCCATGGCATAACGATCATCGCGAGTAATCGGGCTCTCTGCATTCGCTACTGCCGCATCAATCGCCTTGCGATAGACCTTGGTAATGGCCGCCACATACTCGGGCGACTTAAGCCGACCCTCAATTTTATAAGAAACAACCCCCTGCTGCACCAAGTCAGGAATCAAATCCACAGCGGCAAGGTCTTGTGGGCTGAGCAAATAACGCACCTCTTCCATGTCTCGTTCGACTCCATCAATGACTAAGGTGTATGGCATCCTGCAAGCCTGAGCACATTCTCCGCGGTTGGCAGACCTCTGACCAAGACTCTCACTTGTCAGGCACTGCCCGGAATACGCCACACAAAGCGCCCCGTGTACAAAGACCTCAAGTGGCACACATTCAGTGGGATTAAATTTACTAATCTCCTTAAGAGAAAGCTCTCGTGCTAACACTGCCCGATCCAATTGATAAAGCTGATCTACAAAGCCAAGCCCCTCAGGTGAGGTGATCGTCATTTGCGTCGAGGCATGAATTTCCAAATGGGGAGCGACATGCCGTGCCAAACGAGCAAGTCCGAGGTCTTGAACAATAATGGCATCTACCCCACTGGCATCGAGCAAGCGAAGCTGCTGCTCCGCGGCCTTCATCTCACCGGTGAAGATGAGTGTGTTCATGGTCACAAATCCCCGCACCCCATGCTCGTGCAGGAACTTCATCAGCTCGGGTAAATCTTCTTCCGTAAAGTTATCAGCTCGAAGTCGGGCGTTAAACTTGGGTAAGCCAAAAAAAATGGCATCCGCACCATTCGCCACTGCGGCACGGGCACAATCCCAATTTCCTGCAGGTGATAATAACTCTGGCTGGCGATTTTGCGATATGGACGGGGCACTTAGCATCTGCGGCAGCATCGCTTGAAATCAGCAAATGTCCATCCATGAAAACCATGAAATCCTCTTGCTCTATTCACAAAAATACATTGCCATAAAGACGCTGAAGCAGCTAACTGAGCTAACTGATTAATGACGGAACATGCACTGGCAAAGAATGGCCTGGGGGAGGCCGCAGTCGAACGCATCATCGATGCGCTTCAAGCTGCAGGTGCTCATTTCTGTGCAGATTCGTTCAGAAGGGATGCCCTATCTACCCTGAGCCAGCTTGAGCTCAAGGACCGGGTCCGACATCTCATTACCGTGATGAGTGTGCACCTACCTTCATCATTTCCTGAAACAGCCTATATTCTTGGTGAGCTCAAAGAACATTGGCCCCAGAAGGATGAGGGTGAGGATGAAAAACAGTATTATTTCGCCGCCTGGCCAATAGTCGACTACGTGGCCAAGTATGGGCTCAACCATCCGGAGATTGCGTTACCACTACTTCGCTACCTCACCCCTCTTTTCACTGCCGAGTTTGCGATTCGTCCATTTCTCGAAGTGCATCCAGAAGAAACCTACAGCCAAATGCTGATGTGGTGCCTGGACAGCAACGAGCACGTGCGCAGATTAGCCTCCGAGGGTATTCGACCACGTCTGCCATGGGGCAAGCAACTTCCTCAATACATCAAAAATCCAGCCCCCGTCATTTCTTTGCTAGAAAACCTCAAAGACGACCCTTCCGATTATGTGCGGCGATCGGTCGCCAACAACCTCAACGACATTTCTAAAGATCACCCGGAGCTCGTCATTGAAACCTGCAAGCGCTGGCAGGCTCAAAAGGTAACGGCAAGAGAATGGATCATACGGCACGCAACACGAACACTGGTCAAAGAAGGCCATCCCAAAGTTTTTGCACTGCTCGGGTTCACTCAAAAACCCAAACTGAAAGTAGAGCCACCGATCCTTTCTACCCGCCATCTCATTCTTGGTGATCCCCTCAGTATGAAGGTGCAGATTAGCTCCAGCTCAGAGGACAAACAATACGTGGTCATCGACTATGCCGTGCATTACATCAAGGCCAACGGACAACGCTCAGCTAAGGTGTTTAAGTGGAAAAACCTACGTCTCAAGCCAGGCCAAACTCTTACTTTGGAGAAATCCCACCCGTTTAAAAAGATCACCACGCGTCGACATTACTCAGGAACACATCAGATCGAAATGCTGGTCAATGGCCAACACGCCTCAGAATCGGCCTTTGAGCTCCACATTCCTTGATCTGACGAACTTCAAACTTGAAACTTGAAGCACCGCGGTTACAAGCACCTCATGAACTGCCACGGCCCGCGGATGAACATGGATCCTGCACTCCACACCGAGCGTAAGCCGGACTGGATCAAGGTACGTCTTCCCAATGACCCCAAATTCTGGTCGACCAAGTCCTTGGTCAGCGACTTAAATCTGGTCACCGTCTGTGAAGAAGCTCAATGCCCGAATCGCTGGGAGTGCTGGAGTCATGGTACGGCCACCTTCATGATCGCTGGTGAGAAGTGCACTCGTGCCTGTGGTTTCTGTGCCGTAAAAACAGCGCGCCCTGACGCCCTCGAAGCCGACGAACCCGAGCGGGTCGCTGAAGCATGCAAGCGCATGGAGCTCAAACACGTTGTCATCACCGCTGTGGCACGTGATGATTTGCGTGACGGAGGCGCCGAGCATTTCAAGAATGTCATCGAGACCGTTCGCAGTCACAACCCCGGCATCATCATCGAAGTGCTTACCCCTGACTTTAATGATAAGGACTTTGCCCTCGAGCTTTGCATGAGTGCTCGCCCACATATTTTCAACCACAACATCGAAACTGTAGAACGTCTGACTGCTCTTGTCAGAAGCCGTGCCAAGTATCAGCGTTCACTCACAGTGCTGAAAAAAGCCAAGGCGATTGCTGGTGGCAAGGTTGTCACCAAAAGCGGCCTGATGCTCGGACTGGGAGAAAAAGAGCACGAGATTATTCAAGCCATGGACGACCTTCGCGCTCATGACGTCACCGTTCTCACCATGGGGCAATATCTACGCCCCTCTCCGCGTCACCTTCCGGTGGTCAATTACATCAAACCAGAAAAGTTTGACGAGTATAAGGAGATTGCCTTGGCCAAAGGCTTCCGCCACGTCGCCAGTGGACCACTGGTAAGAAGCTCCTACCACGCCGCCGATTTCCGCCCAGAGCTCGACCTCATTGAGGATATCGAGAAAGAAGCAGCGGCAAGCAAGGCCTAGCCAACCATTCTGGGAAGACTTTCTGGAAAGCCTTTCTGGCCAGCCTTAAAGGACCTAGTGTCCGCCTGCTTCGGCAAAGCGCTTGATGCGCTCCCGTGATTTATCGTTCAGTGCCTCAGTGGTATCGATATACTGGCTTGCCGCCTCTTTATCCTGACGCATCCACGCCGTCGCTGTAATACCAATGGCTCGCCTACGCATGCCCTCATCGCTAATCGTTTCCGCGAGTCTCAGATTTTGGGCAATGTCACCACCCTGGTTGGAAATCACATAAGATGATGCCGCACTGTCACGCACACTTCCCTCTGGCTGAGCATTGACAAACTCCAATGCTGCCACTGAATCCTGCCCCACCCATGAGGAAACGACACTACCAATGCTCTCTGCACGCGCATCCTCATTACCACTCTGCATCACCCATTGGGCGGATGCTTGCGGATCATCACGGCCCCACTTGCGGGCAATGCTTTGCATCGTATCATTAAGGTCACTGCCCTCAGAGAGTGAATTGATTTCGGCCGCTGCTGCTGCTGGATCGGTATCGGCCAAACCGCGCAAGGCCCTAGCCGTGGCTGCTTCTTGCTGATCAGAGGGCAAGCCTGCAATCCAAGCCTTCGCGCTATTCCAGTCCTTACCACCCCACTCTCTGGCAATCGTATTTTGAGCGCTCTCACGAGCTTGATCATCCGTAATGGAACTCAGCATCCCTGCCGCCTTCGCCGGATCGTCCGTCGCTGCCTGCCTAAAGATACCCTTCATCGCGTCACTCTGATCACTACCCTCGAGCGTCTTCGCCCAGGCCATCGCGCCTTCGCTATCCTGACGAGCCCACTCCATAGCGATAACCGATGCCGCCGAACCTCCGCCACGACCGCGCCCACCCATCATGGAGCCCATGCGGAAATCGCCGGCATTGGCTGCGTAATAATTCGCTGCCTCCTGTGGAAACTTCGAGGCCCAGCTCTGAACCACGGTCTTTTTGACAAACATGCCCGAAAAACCCATGGTTTTGGTGTAGGCCATTGCCGCGGTCGGGTCTTCCTCTCCCCATCGTGCAAAAAGCAAATAACCTACCATGATGCGTTCACTCCATGGTAGCTCTTCGAGTTTCTGGGCCTCCTCTTGAAATTCGGAAGGACCCAAACCCGCATAATAATCCATCAATGCCCGCAGCCTATTATTCTGCCCAGGCAAGGACATGGCATCCTCGGCACTATCGACGCGTGGACCTCGGCTTACTGCCTCACTCGCGACCGGTGTAGAGGGGGAATAGGAAAGGGATGATGCATTCGTTCGGCTAGCAGACCGAACATCACCAACGAGCTCAGCTTCTGTTCCGCTGGTCGCTTTTTTACCGACCATAAACCCCCCTGCCCCGCCAATGACAAGAGCCCCGATTAGTGCAATAATACTTCCTTTCATAATGTTAATAGAATGCCTGTTTGATCTGTCACCTTATAGAACACGAACGTCGTCACTAAGTTGCAAAAGATCTTGTCGGATGACAGAACCCACGACCTCAACAAGGCTTAGCCTGGGAATTCCACTTCCCATTCAGAACTGACTATATTATAGCTTTGTCTTGTTGCAACTATGATTAGACATTCCGTTTCCCGCTGGTGCTTTGGCTCCACACCACTCGACGCACTCTGCAAAAAATGCCTTCAATATGGCATCACAGCCATTGATTTACTGAAACTCGATGAAATCCCTATCGTGCAAAGCCTCGGTATGGAGTGCTCCATCACGGCCGCGCACCCTGATGAGAATGACATCGGAGAAATTGAAAAAGGATTCAACAACCCATCATTTCACCCCGCCCTGCACGAGATCTACCAAAAGCTCATTCCCGCCGCAGCTGCCCTCGGTGTCAAACAGGTCATTTGTTTCTCAGGTAACAGAGATGGCATCAGTGAGCAGGACGGACTCAGCCACTGCGCTACTGGCCTCGCCCCACTCATTCCTCTTGCCCAGCAGCATGGCATTACCTTGGTCATGGAGCTGCTCAACTCGAAAGTCGACCACCCGGATTATCAATGTGATCACACGGCATGGGGCGCCGCACTCTGCGAACGCATCGGCTCAGCTCATTTTAAACTGCTCTACGATATCTATCATATGCAGATCATGGAGGGTGACGTCATCCGAACCATCCAGACCTATCACCAGCATATCAGCCATTATCACACCGCAGGAGTTCCTGGCAGACATGAATTCAACGATGCCCAAGAGCTTAACTATCCAGCTATCGCCCAAGCCATTAAGGTGACAGGATTTGATGGCTTCATCGGACAAGAATACGTGCCCACCACAGAGGACCCGTTTGAATTCCTACCCAAGGCAGTCAAGCTTTGTAGTGCATAGCTAGGGTGACCTACTAGGCCACTAGGCCACCAACAGCGGCGGCCATAATCACTAGCAGCCATACAGGCAGCCACTTGTAATAAATCGCCAGCGCTAATACTAGGATACCGGCGCCATCAAGTAAGCCGCCAACACTGCCACCTGTCAGCATGCCCAACAAGGCAGCAGCTAACAGGCCAACGACCGTGGCATTAGCTCCCCTGACTCCAGCACGAGCCCAGGCAAAATGCTTGAGCCGGTTCCAAACTGGCAAACCT
>JAACFN010000194.1 GCA_009937455.1 Verrucomicrobiaceae bacterium
AGACAGTGGCTAGAAGAGATGAAGAAATGAGGCTGTGATTGCGATGTTTGCCGGCTGTGTGAGTATGGGGTGATCATCCATTAATGAATCTTTTCTGGTTTTAAAACTCATTTAGTCCGTTACGTTCACCAAGCGATGCAGGAGCAGGAACATGATATGCACATTGGTCATTGCGGCTCATGTGGCTGCCAAATGGATACCTCCTCCTTGGAGCCGTATACCAACGTTGTGTGTCCAGAATGCGGTGAGCATACGCGGGTAAAATGTGAGCTGGGGAACTATCGTTTGATTGGCCGTCATGCAGTGGGTGGCATGAGTAAGTTATTTGTTGCCCGTGATATGACTCTGGGTCGTGAGGTCGCTATTAAAATTCTCAACGATGAATATTGTCGAGATGAACATAGAATGAGGCAGTTTGAGCATGAGGCGATGATCACTGCTGCCATCAGTCATCCTCATGTGGTCAGGGTGTTTACGGTGGGTAAAGCGTTTGGCCATTTCTACATCGCTATGGAGCTAGTGCTGGGCGAAAGTTTAGAGCAGAGAATAGCGCGTGAGGGTGCCATTAGTGAGGCTGAGATACTGCCTCTGTGTGAAGAAATTATCGCCGGCTTACAGGCGGCCCAAGACGCGGGCTTGATACACCGAGATATTAAGCCGGGTAATATTCTTTTTGATACGAACGATCACGTGAAGATCGTTGATTTTGGTCTGGCCTTGGTGACGCAAGGCGGAGTGGCTAAGGCTGAGGAGATATGGGCTACCCCCTACTACGTGCCCCCAGAGGCGCTGACGGGTGATCATGAGGATTTCCGCAGTGATATGTATGCACTTGGGGCAACTCTTTATCATGCTCTTTCCGGGAAACCATCCATTCCCGAGCAGTCAAAATCGTCACGTGAGGTACTCCATGATAAAGAGCATATTGAACCTCTTGCAAAAATTGCTCCCTGGCTAAAGCCCGAGACATGTCAGTGGGTTGAGCGGGCAATGGCCTTTCAGCGTGAAGATCGTTTCGAGTCATATGCTGAAATGGAGGAGGCCCGTGCTCTTGCCAATCATGTCATAGACGCAGTGGGTGCAAGTGACCCGGTGTATTTTAGCGAGCGGGATCAACGCAGAGCACGTGACAAAATAATCGTCACGGTATTGGTCGTTACAGTTCTGATCGCACTGATCGCTATTTTAGCGGTGGTGGTATTCAAGAACAAGAACGGTGCTGGTGAAGAGCGCTCTGGCTCTGCGGTAATCATGAACGCAGCCATGTTTACTGAGGATGACAGCTATTCTCCTGAGCTGGCGGCCGAGATAGGGAAGTTGTTTTATCAGTCACATAATCAACTACGCGAGGGCCGCTATCTGGAAGCGAAGGCTATTTTTGAAAAACTGATGAACGACACAAGGGTCGTAGAGCCTGCAGCGTCGTGGGCGGGGGTTGAGGCGGTTATCGCGGCTTGGCTTGCTGGTGATACCCAAAAAGCAGAAGTGGCAAGTTCTGGATTAGCTCAACATATTCAAAACAGGAAAGTGGCGAGTGATAGTCATGTCGCCTTATTGGCCAAGCAGCTCTCAGGTACAGAAATCATTACTAAGTTCAACAAGGATGGCGGCAGCATGATGCTTTTGCAGATGATGGCAGTGGCATTA
The DNA here is from genome assembly GCA_009937455.1 of Verrucomicrobiaceae bacterium. Taxonomy (GTDB): domain Bacteria; phylum Verrucomicrobiota; class Verrucomicrobiia; order Verrucomicrobiales; family Akkermansiaceae; genus Oceaniferula. Next base: position 1,648 of record JAACFN010000194.1, read on the forward strand.
AAAAACTGGGAGATCGGAGCTTGGGATGCTGCGGTGCCATTGTTTAAAGGCGTTGAGAAAATGGAGCTGCCAGAAGAAAGCCCGCTGAGAGTTTATCATAAAATCGCAAAGAAATACTTAGCTGATCATGCTCAGTTGAAATCCCTGAGCCCATTGCCGATGAGTGCAGACAAGAAGCAGGTTGAAGGCCACATGGCAGAGCTTAAAAAGGCAGCCAATACCTTGAAAACGAATGGCAGGGCAAAATTTCATATTCGAGTATGGCAGACAAGGGCTGAGCTCCACCTTGAAAAGCTTGAGAAGCTTGAGCGCGAAAAAAACGCGGCAGCGGCGGCTCTCAAAGCCCAGGCGGAGAAGCTCAAGGTTCCCTCTTATCAGGAGCAGTTGCCCCAATTCCATAAGCTTGTGGAGCTGTCGAAGTTTACAGATGCCCGGAAACTACTGCAGAAAGCCGCTACTCAGCCAGGGGAGATCAAAAAGAGGGATGCGTGGATTTATCTATCAACATCTGCAGGTTCATTTCTTGATGATATCAGCAAGGCCCCATTCAAGCCTTCTCTGCGTATCAATGTCTATTCAGTGGGTGGAAGAATGTTTGATGAAGTAGTAGCGGCTAACCAAGATGGACTGAGGCTGAAGGGTGATGACGGTGAAATCTCCCTGCCATGGAGTAATATTCAAGCTGAGAGTATATTGGGCATTTATCGGCAGTTGTTTGAGCTCAGTCTGGAGACGCTCGACGGTCAGCGCCGGACTGAGCACGCAATATGTTACGCATGGCTAATGAATTTGAAGGCCAAGGCTGAGCCTGCGGTCGAGGCTTTATCTGAGGTGAATGACAACTTTAAAAAGCGCTGGCAGTCGACCCTGAATGCCACTGGTTCCGGGGAAAAAGGTGCTGGGGAAAAAGGAGGGGCAGAAACAAAGCCCAAAAAAGCTAAGCGCTGATTGGTGTGGCGGCTACCTTGGCTCACGTTAGCTCATGAAGCATGCCTCAGGCAGGGCTAAGAACTAGCTCAGAATCAGCTCAGAATTGGCCACAGATGAGCTCGATGAAGCGTTGGCCGGATTTGCTTAAGCTAGCGCGTTGGCCCGAACCGGTGACAAAACCTTTGGTGTGGTAGTCATGCTTTGAGCGGCAATCGAGAACCCAGCTAAGGCTGGGTGCTGCCACAACACGCTCACTCGGACTGATGGTAATGGGGAAGCCGGAGGCGCTGAATGAAATTTCTAAGGAAGGTGTGTTTCTCTGGTATTGCCCTTGCAGCATCCACGGATAGCGCTTGAGCAGTTCGGGTACTCCTTTTTTGATCTGATTGCGAGGAATGGTTACCTTATAGTGAACGGGTATAGAGGATACAAACTCGGGGATCGTAAGCGCCTGATTTTTGTTTTTGGCGATCAGGAAAGAAGCAACATCCAAGCCGGCGATATTCATTCCGTTGTAGTTGCCATGGTGGTTGGCATCTGAAAAATATTTGTCGTGCCAGGGCGTGAAGTTAGAGCAGAACATCACCCCCAATTCTAAATGCAGATGAGCGCGATCCCGATTGATGCCATTGCCGGTGTAGCCAAGCTTACCGAGCGT
>JAACFN010000195.1 GCA_009937455.1 Verrucomicrobiaceae bacterium
CACACCAGAGGCTAGAGATGCTGCAGTGGAAGAACACGATGCCATGCGCGCTATTGAGCCGTATTGCCCATGACGCTAACAGATCCAAAAACGGTCAACCTTATCGGTTTGCCGGTAGCGGCTATTAACTATCACCAGGCAATCGAGTGGATTGAGTCCGCCGCCTTGTCCGGTGACAGAGCTTACGCAGTAGAAGCTGCCAACACGCATGTCGCTGCGCTTGCTCGTCATGACCCGAGCTTTGGTGAGGTGATGGCAAAATTCGACCTAATTTGTCCTGATGGCATGCCCTTAGTTTGGCTTCTCAACCAACAACTGAAGCAATCAGAAAAGCTAACAGATCGCGTCTATGGCCCGACACTCATGCTCAAAACGATTGAGGCTTCAGAAAACCAGCAAGAGCTTAAACATTTCTTTTTTGGCGGCTCGCCAGACACCCTCGACAAGCTAGAAAACCGATTTTCAGAAGACTACCCGAATGCTGAAATTGCGGGTACATATTCGCCACCATTCGGGCCATGGCCAGATGATGAACTTGAGCGGGTTTGTAAGAAAATCATAGAATCTAAAGCCAACCTTGTCTGGGTTGGTCTCGGTTGTCCCAAGCAAGAACGGTGGATCGCGGAGTACAAAGACAAACTGCCTCCTGCTGTTTATTTCGGTATCGGGGCCGCATTTGCCTTTCACGCAGGTGAGGTTAAGCAAGCGCCATGCTGGATTCAAAAATGTGGAGTTGAATGGCTTTATCGGCTATGTAGGGAACCGCGCCGACTTTTTCGCCGCTATTTCACCTACAACTCCCTGTTTCTCTGGTATGCACTACGCAGCCAGATGACTGACTAATCAGCAATAGAATGAGAAGAATGAGAAAACCACTTCTATGAGCGAACCTCACAAAACTGTTTATGTAGGAATGAGTGCAGATCTCATTCATCCAGGGCATATCAACATCATTGATATCGCCAGAGCTTATGGTGAGGTTACCGTCGGCTTACTCACTGACGAGGCGATCGCCAGTTACAAGCGATTACCAAGCTTGTCATTTGAGCACCGGAAAAAAATTATTGAGAATCTGAAGGGGGTTTCAAATGTGGTTGCTCAGGAGACACTCGACTACGTATCAAATCTTGAAGAACTGAAACCTGATTACGTCGTTCATGGGGACGACTGGAGAAGTGGTCCACAAAAAGAGACGCGCGCTCGGGTTATTGAGACACTCTCACGTTGGGGTGGTGAACTCATTGAGCCAAAGTACACCGCAGGGTTGTCATCAACGGCCCTTAACAAAGCAGTTCAGGAAATAGGCACTACACCAGGAGCTAGGCTGGGAAGGTTACGTCGACTTATCGCTTCCAAACCTATCGTCAGGGTGATGGAAGCGCACAACGGCTTGTCAGGGCTCATCGTTGAACACTCTAGCTATGAACACGATGGCCAGGCGGTTGAGTTCGATGCGATTTGGTTGAGTAGCCTGACGGACTCTACAGCTAAAGGGCGTCCAGATATTGAGTATGTTGACAGGACTTCACGGGCCCAAACGATAAATGAGATCCTAGATGTTACCACCAAGCCTATTATTTATGATGCGGATACAGGGGGGCTTACCGAACACTTTACTAAGACAGTCTGCTCGCTCGAGCGCGTCGGCGTTTCAGCCGTCATCATTGAGGACAAACAAGGCTTAAAGCAGAACTCCCTCTATGGAACCGAGAGAAACCAAGAGCTCATTGCAAAAGAAGTGATGAGCCAGAAAATCCATGCCGGTAAACAAGCACAGGTTACCGAGGATTTTATGATTATCGCGCGCCTTGAAAGTTTGATTGCCAAACAAGGCCTCACAGATGCGCTCGATAGAGCACAGGCCTATATTGAAGCCGGCGCGGATGCTATTATGATTCATAGCTGTGAATCTGAAGTCACAGAAATCAATGAGTTCTGTAAAGCCTATCAAGACTTGGCAGGAAAAGTCCCACTGGTCGCTGTTCCCACGACCTACAATCAGGTTTATGAGAGTGAGCTCACAGAGATGGGATTTAGCGTGGTCATCTATGCCAACCATCTTTTGAGAAGTGCTTACCCGGCGATGCTGAAAACGGCAGAATCGATTTTAAAGCACGGCAGATCGAAGGAGGCAGAGGCTGACTGCATTTCCACCAAAGACATTCTCGGACTGATTAAAGACTGATATTGTGGTTGATTCCCAAACATTTTATAACGCCTTGGTAAAATCGGGCGTTGAGTTTTTTACGGGGGTTCCTGATTCGTTATTGAGCCCGCTTTGCGCCTGTATTGCCGAGCGCGCGCCCGAGGACAAACACATCATAACAGCCAATGAAGGTGCGGCTATTGCTCTAGCGGCAGGCAACTATCTCGCAACAGCGAAACCATCGTTGGTTTATATGCAAAACTCAGGTTTGGGTAATGCCATCAATCCGCTTCTCTCCTTGGCTGACCCTTCTGTCTACGCAGCGCCCATGTTGCTGATGATTGGTTGGCGTGGTGAGCCTGGAGTCAAAGATGAGCCACAGCATTTGACTCAGGGAAAAGTAACGCCGCCACTGCTCGACGCAATGGGCATTGCATGCCATCGACTGCCTCAAGATACAGAGGAAGCGGTTTCCCTGATTGAGGAGCTGGCACAGCGTGCGTTATCAGAGCAGAGGCCGATAGCTATCCTCGCAAGTAAAAATTCATTTGCTCAATACAAGGCTGATCAAAATAGCGGTGACGAAAGGCTGCCTCTGACCAGGGAGCGAGCCATTGGAATTATCCTCGAAAACATCAATGCTGACACTTCGGTAATATCATCTACGGGAATGATATCTCGTGAGCTCTACGAATTGCGCGAAGGACTTCAGCAGAAACATGATACTGATTTTCTCACCGTGGGCAGCATGGGGCATTGTTCCCAGATTGCCCTCGGTGTAGCTCTGGCTAACAAAAACAAAAAAGTCATTTGTCTGGATGGAGACGGAGCAGCCATCATGCACATGGGATCGATGGCCGTTATCGCACAAGCCGGGGCAGCCAACCTGATCCACATCATCCTTAATAACGGCAGACATGACTCGGTAGGAGGCCAGCCGACATGTGGGTTTGAGATTGATTTCACGACCATTGCAAAAGGCTGTGGTTATCCATCAGCCCATTCGGTGGATAACGAAGCCGAATTGATCAAAGCCTTAGTAGCATCGATGAGCGCTCAAGGACCT
>JAACFN010000196.1 GCA_009937455.1 Verrucomicrobiaceae bacterium
CCGCCATCGTCGAAGCCGGTGGTGAGTCACTCACCCTTATTAGCGCGGTGCCGGAGCCATCAAGCAGCCTGCTGTTTGCACTTGGACTTGGAACTTTTATACTGAGCCTTCGCCGCAGAGCTTCCTAGCTGCTACCCTGGCCGCGGCATCGGCCTCAATCAGAATATTCAGATCAGTCGCGCCTTGCAGCTGGTGTCCATCCATCACTTGTCCGACCGTTTTCCAAATGTCAGTGTAGCCGATGCGACCATCACAAAAAGCATCAACGGCGATCTCGTTGGCTGCATTATAAACAGCCGGCAGAGTTCCACCTGCATCCCCCGCCCTGCGAGCTAGATTAAGTGCTGGAAACACATCATACCTAGGCGCCTCAAATTCAAGCTTTGCCAGCTCGGCAAAATCGATGGGTTTCATCCCCCCCGAAACCCGTTCCGGCCACGTGACTGCATATTGTATCGGAAAACACATATCCGTGTGGCTCATCTGCGCTAGCACACTACCGTCCACATATTCCACCATCGAATGCACAATACTCTGTGGATGAACAATCACATCGATACGCCCCATTTCGATGCCAAAAAGCCAGCGCGCCTCGATCATCTCCAGCCCCTTGTTAAACAAAGTAGATGAATCAATCGTGATCTTGCGCCCCATATCCCAAGTAGGGTGCTTCAAGGCCTGCTCAACGGTCACCTTTTCTAGATCCTCAGCAGGTGTTTGCCTAAACGGGCCACCCGATGCCGTTAAGATCAACCGCGAAACTTCCTTTTCACCACCTCGGTGGCCATCAAGGCACTGAAAGATAGCATTGTGTTCGCTATCCACCGGCAAAACATTCACTCCCTTTTTCGCTGCTGCACTCATTACCAGCTCACCAGCCATAACTAGAATCTCCTTGCTCGCCACTGCCAGATCTTTACCGGCATCGATGGCTGCCAGTGCTGGCTGCAGCCCTGCCGTGCCGACGATAGCAATGAGCACCATATCTGCATCCGCCAGTGTGGAAATTTCAACTAAGCCCTCAGCTCCAAGGTGAATCTTCACATCTTGAGGAAGCGCTGAACGTAGCTCTGCTTCCTTTGAAACATCATACAAAGCCACATGCTTGACCCCTGTCTCACGTGCCTGAGATGCGAGTAGCTCAACACTTGAGTTCGCCGCAAGCGCCACGATTTCCATGCACTCCGGAATATCAGAGGCAACCTTAAGCGTACTCGTGCCAATAGAACCCGTCGAACCGAGCAGAACTACTTTACGTTTTTTCATTAGTTCAAAGATGAGCAACATGCGGGTGCCCATTTCAGCACAAAATAGAGAACTGGAGCTGTATAGCAGAGGCTATCGATAAGATCCAATACCCCGCCAATTCCCGGCAATGTGTTTCCAGAGTCTTTAACGCCCATGCTGCGCTTCAGCACGGACTCGGCCAAATCGCCAACGACAGCCAACAACGAAAGTAATATAGATAGACCAATCACCCAGCCCCAACCACCAAGAATAGCCAAACGTTCCGGCATCAAAGCAAACAATCCACAACCCGCAATGAGGGCAAATCCGATGCCGCCTACAAAACCTTGCCATGTCTTTCCGGGACTGATGTGAGGAATCATTTTGTGTTTCCCGATGAGCGAACCCGTCACATAGGCACCCATGTCTGTAAATTTCGTGACTAAAACCAGCCAGATAATCAACCAAGCGCCAGGAACCGACTCATCAAGTTGCGGGAGAAAAAGCAGTCTCGATACAAAGCTAAACATCACCACAACGTAGATGAAACCCAATGTCGTAACCGCCACCTCCGTGAATGTTTGATGACCATCGACAGGACGGCGCAGCTGCCAAACAAAACCGAGCAATACAGTCAGCGTAATAAAAGCCGCATCAACACCATGCACAAGATCCAGAGCTGAATGCCCGCCAGAGCCCAACAACCAAGCCAAGACTCCTAGATAAACAATACTGACACAAAGCCCCCATCTTGGCTGGCATGGAACCCCGCCTTGACGAGCCATACGGAAATATTCCCACACTCCAAGAAAACCCAGAGACGACATTAAAGCCATAAACAGCCACACATTGGAGCTCAAGAAAACACCCGTTACGATAGCCCAGAGTATGAGGGTGCTCAACAAGCGAGCACAAAACACTCTAGCTTTAGAATCTTTGGCAGGCGCTAAATCAGACATGAACAAAGACATCCAAGCGTTTGAGGCAGCCACTGGCAATGAGATTTGCCATTAGATTGAGGATATTTTTCAGAGCACAATTGCAACCTTTAAGCATATCGGGGGTTTCACCATACACACCCTAGGCAATGCAGGGACATATCAACAACACAACAAACAAAACAAATATGATGAAAATAACAAAATTAACAAGCTTAGCTATCAGCGCTGCTCTGGTGATGGTCATGACCGCAAGTGCAGAAAATAGTGATAAAAAAGGCAACCGACTCGAAGGCAAAGGCAAGAGGGAGCTACCTCAACGCATCCTTGAAAAATTCGACACCGACGGTGACGGCAAGCTGAACGAAAGCGAGAAAAGTGAACTTAAAAAAGCCATGACACAACGCCGAGGCGAAATTCAAGCCAAGATGTTAAAGCGTTTTGACAGCGACAAAGATGGTTCACTTAGTCCAGAAGAGAAAAAAGCTGCATTGCCCACTATCAAGAAGGAACGCAAAGCAATCCACGAAGCCGCACTCAAGCAGTTCGATGCAGATGGAGATGGCAAGCTTAGTCCGGAGGAACGCAAGGGTGTCAGGGAGTGGGTTATGAAAACCTACCCCGATGCCATCAAGATGGCTCCAGCGGGTAGACGCCGCGGTGACATCGCGGATTCAACACGTAAAAAAGGCCCCAAAGGTGGCGAGTAAGCCGCTCAATAAATCCAACAATAAAAAATCCACCAACGAAAATCAACTTCGGCAACAAACGGAAGGGCTCAGGGCTCTTCCGTTTTTGTTGCATCAGCCCCATACTGCACCTGTGATTCATGCGCAAAAACCCAACGAGGTGCCATCAAGCGCTCAATATAGACACAGTTCTTTGATACCCCGTCTTGAGGAAACCTTAACTGCAAAATCATTGGCTCCGCCTTTAGCTCAGTGACCCTTCTTGTGCGCATGAAAAACTGCCTCAGCTGAATGGAAAGCTCACTGCCCTTGACGACATAACCAAAAATATACTCATTAGAATTTCGTTATCGCGGAACTCGTATGCGTAAAAACTATCTGGCTTGATGGCAACTCTCATCACCATTGGTTCGGCAGGTCGTTGACGGACAAACTCATCCCAAGTGATGGGCTGGTAGTGAACATGACTCTCCCAGTCCAAACGGAATGAACCATCATCGAGCTGCTCCAGCAGAACGTCGTGTGAATCTCCGTTTTCCAAGCGGACTTTAGCATACACGAATGGCACCCCTTCAATATCAAGAGCGCTATATTTTTCAAATTGCATGAACTCTCCCGTCTTCATGGGATGATCCTGGTAGTGTTTTTCCATCAGTAGCTTTACCCGCTCAGGCTGCCTGACGTAGTTGAGTTTCTGCTCGATCTGATCGGTAATAAAGTAGCCCTTCACACATAAGGTGATTTGTTCCAAAAGACGTCGTGTGGATTGCTGATCCTCAACTTTCTGATCCTCTTTTTCGGCCTCCTTCTTGTTCGCCAAAATCTCCGCTCTTAACTCTAGGGTTTCCTCCACCAGTGACGGAGATTGGAACACCTTCAAGAACACGATTGCGAGGATGCAGATCATCACACCAAAAAAGACAAACCAACCCAGAGCAGGGATCTTCAAAAAGCGCGACGCCGAAGCCTCCTCAATGTCGACATAAACGTCTTCCTCCTCAACCTTAGCGACATCTGGAACAAAAGCCCCTTCCTCCTGACTGGCAGGCACTTCATCATGCGAGAACGCATCTTGCGCCTCCTCATTTGGCTTCGTTTGCCTGTGACCGTCCTCGCTCATTGCTAACTCAGCAAATAGACTAATTGCATTGTTTACGCAACCATCTAGCACGTCTATTGTCGGCGCGTGAGCAAGTCGACAGAAAAGAACGAGACTAAGATTCTCATCCTGACTGCGGGCTTTGGTGAAGGGCACAACAGCGCGGCTCTTAATTTACAACG
>JAACFN010000019.1 GCA_009937455.1 Verrucomicrobiaceae bacterium
ATCACCAGCGCACTCACGTAAGTTTTGCCAGCACCTGTATCCGTGCCAGTCACAAAGATTCCCTTCATCGTGTTCGATTATAATTGATCACCTACCCACCTCACTTGCCCCAGGGCGCAGTGCACCTGGATTCTCTCTTTTCAGGATATAATTAATCAGAAACCAGATCGCTATCGCGACCAGGAGCGTCGCCAGCTTCGCCGGCCAATTCTTTTTCAGCATCTTCTTCATTGTTATTATCCTCAGGTACAAAAATAGCTTCCATCCTCGTGCGGAACTCATCCTTCTTGAGATTGCGCTCCAGCTTACCATCCATACAAATTGAAATCTGACCAGTCTCCTCACTGACGACCACTGCCACACCGTCCGTCTCTTCGGTAATACCAATCGCGGCACGGTGACGAAGGCCTGTGCTCCGGTCTTCCAGCTCACGGGAGCTCACCGGGAAAACGCAACCTGCACCTGCAACTCGGTTTTTAGAAATAATCATGCCGCCGTCATGCAGCGCGGTCTTGGGGTGAAAGATGGTGAGCGCAAACTCCGGGGAGAGAATCGCGTCAAGCGGGACTCCCGTTTCCAAATGATCCTTGAGAGAGATCGCTCGCTCAAAGGCAAACAAGGCACCGATCCTTTTTTTGGAAAGCTGAGTAACGGCATCACAGAAGGTATCCAAGAACTCGTGCTTCTGAGTTTTGGAAAACATAAACAGCTTACTACTACCCAGGCGTGCCAGCGCATTACGTAACTCCGGCTGGAAGATGATGATCAAGGCCAAGGCCATCAATGCCAATACCTTGTAGAGCACCCACCAGATAACCTGCAGGTCAAGCAGCAGAGACAGCAAGGAAAGCACCACCAGCAGCAACACCAAACCGACCAATATCCTCGCGCCTCGCGTTTTTCTAAAAGCACTATAAATCTGATAGAGACCGATCCAAAGAATCATAATCTCTATGGCTGAGCGCCAATTGTTCTCGAAGAAATCCACTTTACTGCAGCGATCATAAGCAGAAAACCAAGCACTGGAAACTTCAATCTGCACTCAACATGCATAAAACCCCGCTAAAAAAATCTGTTCATTCCCTGATTTCCATTTAAACCCCCCATCAAGCAAACGTTCCATCCGTATGAGTGAAAACAACACCTTCCAAGAAATAGCTGACGCCATCCGCGCCCACGATTCCTTCATCGTTCTGAGCCACATCCGACCCGACGGTGACGCCATCGGCTCCCAAATCGCCCTAGGCCACGCTCTGGAGCAAATGGGCAAAACCGTGCACTACATCAATGAGGACGGCACACCCGACAACCTCACCTTCCTGCCGGGTAGTGACAAAGTTCAAACGCCACCCGCGGAGCCACTCGATGTTCAGGTAGCCATCGCCCTAGACTGCGCCACCAAACCTCGCCTCGGAGATAATGCCCTCAACGCAGCCAGCAAGGCCACACTCTGGATCAACATTGACCACCATGTCTCTAACCCTAAGTACGGTGACCTCAATCACATTGATTCTATCTCCCCCGCCACGGGCCAAATACTCTACAACCTAATCACGGAGCAAGATCTACCCTTTTCTGAACTCACCCGTGATGCGATCTATGTTGCCGTGTCCACCGACACCGGGTCATTCCAGTATTCCAACACCACCGCAGCAACCTACGAAATGGCTGCCGATCTGGTGCGCCGCGGCATTGATGTCGGCACTATCAACGCCCTCACCTACGACAATAACCCCTACCGCCGCATCGAGCTGCTGCGCTCGCTGTTAAACACCTTAGAGCTTGAGCAAGGAGGCAAGGTAGCCCACTGGGAACTGCCCAACAGCGTCAAAGAAGAGCTCAATCTCAAGCCTGAGGACAGCGAAGACCTCATCGATCTCATCCGAGGCATCCAAGGTGTCATCGTCGCCGCCTTCTTCGAGGAGCTTCCCGATGGCAAAATACGGGTTTCCTTGCGCGCCAAGGACAGCTCGGTGAATTGCAGTGAACTGGCTCAACGCTTCAAAGGGGGTGGCCATGCCCGCGCTGCTGGTATCCGCATGCCTGGCCCACTGGCTGACGCACGCCAGCAAGTGCTTGCCGCTATCAGCGAAGTTCTCTAGCGACTACGCTTTTTCTCTTCTGGATACACCAGAAGGAAATCCGGCTGCCATTTATTCTGCCCATTCGCCCTATCTATTTAACATGCACCCTGACCCCAATGCTCCTTGTGGTGTCCTGCTCGTTGACAAAGAGCCGGACATGACCTCGCACGATGCTGTCGCTATTTGCCGGCGTCAGCTCAAGTTCAAAAAAATCGGCCATTGCGGCACACTCGACCCGATGGCTACTGGCCTGCTGATGCTCGTCATCGGTCGTGCCACCAAGATTCAAGATCTGCTGATGTCTGAGGATAAGCAATACCACGGCACACTGACTCTTGGAGCCACCACTTCCTCACAAGACAAGGAAAGTGACATCCTGGAGGAAAAGGAAGTCCCCCCCTTCACTGCCGAACAAATCGATGCCGCGTTCGATAAATATACCGGTAACTTCGAACAAATCCCTCCAATGGTTTCTGCCATTAAGAAAGACGGCGTGCCCCTCTATAAACTCGCCCGTAAAGGCATTGAGGTGGAGCGCAAAGCGCGTGCGGTGTATGTCACCGACTACTCGATTAATCGCATCGCTCTGCCTGAGGTCGAATTCACAGTAAACTGCTCTAAAGGTTTTTACGTGCGCACCTACGCCCATGACATCGGCCAGGATCTCGGCTGTGGCGCCCACCTCTCCGCCCTGCGCCGTAGCCGCTCCGGAAAGTTCACCGTGGACAAGGCGATGAAAGCCAGTGATCTTAAAACGGCCAGCGCAGATGACATTAGGAACTCTCTCATCTCCCTCGCTGAGATTTCACTTATGCGTGGAGCGTGAGTCGCCTACGGCTGAATGTAGAATAGTGAATAGTGAATTGAGAATGGCCAAAGTTGATATTACAGAGCGAACTTTTGCATTCTCATTACGGATCGTAAAACTCAGCCAGATTCTTGATTCAGCTCCGGGCACGAACAGGACCTTGGCCAATCAGCTGCTTAGATCCGGAACTTCCATTGGAGCCAATGTAGAGGAAGCTCAAGCAGCTCAAAGCAAACCAGACTTTATCTCAAAAATATCTATCGCTTGCAAAGAATCTCGAGAAACTCTCTACTGGCTCCGGCTTCTCATAGCTTCTTCACTCATGCCCAGTGAAAAGCTTGAACCACTCAAAAAGGAAGCCGACGAACTCGTTGCCATTCTCACTACTATTATCAAGAATTCTCGTGCCTAGTATCATTCACTATTCACTATTCTAAATTCACCATTCTACCCATGGACTATTCCACTCTCATCTCCCAACGTCGCGAGCGCTTCGCTGAAGTGGAGCAGCTTATCACTGACCCAGACCTGTTCTCAGATCAGAAAAAAGCAACGGAGATCATGCGTGAGCACCGTCGCCTTAAGGAGCTTCTAGAAATGTGGGATGCGCTCGAGTTAGCGAAGAAAAACCTCGAAGAGAACCGGGAACTCGCCAAAGAGGATGACGAGGAAATAGCTGAAATGGCCAATATGGAAATTCCCGATCTGGAAGCCACCATCGAGAAACTCTCCCAAGACGTGCAATACGCCCTGCTGCCCCGTGACGAGGCTGAGGACCGTGACGCCCTGCTGGAAATCCGTTCCGGTGCAGGTGGTGACGAAGCCGCTATCTTCGCTGGCGAGATGATGCGCATGTATCAGCGCTATGCCGAGCAGCGCAACTGGAAATGCGAACACCTTGATTCTACACCATCAGAGGCAGGTGGGTTCTCCAAAGTCGTCATCAAAATCACCGGTGAGGAGGTCTTCCGTTTTATGAAATACGAGTCCGGTGTCCACCGCGTTCAGCGCGTCCCTGCCACCGAGACCCAAGGCCGCATCCACACCTCCACCTGCACGGTTGCCGTCATGCCCGAGGCAGAGGACGTTGACGTTCAGCTTAAGATGGAGGAGCTCGAAATCAAAGCCACCCGCTCAGGAGGCCCCGGAGGACAGCACGTCAATACGACGGACTCGGCCGTACAAATCACTCACCTTCCCACGGGTATTCAGGTCAAGTGTCAGGACGGCCGCTCCCAAACCCAGAACAAGGAAAAGGCCCTCGAGATCATCCGCGCCAAGCTCTTTGAGGCCAAACAACGCGAACAAGCCGAGCAATACTCAGCGCAACGACGTTCATTGATCGGCTCCGGTGACCGCTCGGAAAAAATCCGCACCTACAATTTCCCGCAGTCACGCATCACCGACCACCGCATCGGCTTCACCACCCACAACATGGACGGCGTCTTCGACGGTGATGTTTTTGAGCTCACCGAAGCCCTGCAAAAAGTAGAAATGGCTCAGAAGCTCGAAGAGGCAGGTATGAAATAACAGGTCTGCACGCTGCGGCCAGTCCCTCCCATGCGCTCATGCCCTTGAATCTGACTCAACAAACGCCCTCAAAAGCTGGCGCAGGTCAATTAGACGGCGGATCGACAAATCTACAAATCAACAAATCAAGATATGTAGATTTGTTCTTGTTTTTCCCTGTTTTGTCTCTAGATTCCGCCCAGTAAATCTTTTATTCATAGCCCATGCCACGTCCTGACGCCACCGCCGAACTCACCACTGCGCTTGAAGAGCGTATCCTCATGCTCGATGGAGCCATGGGCACCACCATCCGCGGCTATGGCCTCACAGAAGAGGACGCCCGCGGTGAACGCTTCAAGGACACAGACAAGGACATCCTAAACAATGGTGACATCCTCACACTGACACGCCCCGATGTCATCAGCGACATCCACCGACGTTTTCTTGAAGCTGGCTCAGACATCATTGAGACCAACTCCTTCTCGGCGACCTCGATCGCCCAATCTGAGTTTTTTGTCGAAGACCCTCGTGAGTCTGGCAAAGGCCGTAAGGATCCCGATTTCTATCAGAAGATCATGGATGATCCCTTCCTCAAGGATCTCGCTCATGAGCTCAATGTTGAGTCAGCTAAATTGGCCCGCGCAGCCTGTGATGAAGTCGCTGAAGCCACCGGTATCAAACGCTACGTTGCTGGAGCAATCGGCCCGATGACCGTCGGCCTCAACAACGCCGCGGTCGACCCTGATGATCCAGGATTTCGCACCGTTATTTTCGATCAAGTCTACGAGGACTACAAACGCCAGATCCGTGCGCTCGTGGAGGGTGGTGTCGATATCCTCATGGTGGAAACCATCTTCGACGCGCTCAACTCCAAAGCCGCCTTGGTCGCCTGTCAGGATGTCTTCGAAGAAGACGGCTTCACCCTTCCGATCATCATCTCCGCAGCCGTTGGCCGAGGTGGAGAAACTATGATCTCTGCCCAAAAAGTCGAAGCACTTTGGAATGCCGTAGCCCACGTCAAGCCACTCGCCGTTGGCCTGAACTGCTCGCTCGGCCCCGATGAAATGCGCCAGTTCATCTCGGAACTTTCACGCTGCTGTGAGGCCTTTGTCTCCTGCTACCCGAACGCCGGCATGCCGGACCCGCTCTCTCCTACCGGCTTCCCCTTCTTGCCAGAAGACATGCACGATAAGCTTAAGGACTTCTCCGAGTCAGGCTTCATCAATCTTGCAGGCGGATGCTGTGGTAATACTCCCGAACACATCGAAGCGATCGCACGCGCCGTTAAGGGGGTAACTCCACGCAAGCGCCCCACCATTGAACCTCTCCTGCGCCTCTCTGGCACGGAGCCCTATAATCACTCTGAGGATAAAAACTTCCTGATGATTGGTGAGCGCACCAATGTTGCCGGCTCCCCTGTGTTCAGAAAAATGATTCAGGATGGGCGCCTAGAAGATGCTCTCGCAGTCGCACGTCAGCAGGTTGAGAACGGTGCCCCTGTGATCGACATCTGCTTTGACGACGGCCTGATCGATGGTGTTGAGATGATGACCCGTTTCCTCAACCTGGTGCAGTCTGAGCCAGACATCACCAAGGTGCCAATCACCGTGGACTCATCAAAATGGGAAATTCTTCACGCTGGCCTCAAGTGCCTTCAAGGTAAGGGTATCGTCAACTCCATCTCACTCAAAGAAGGTGAGGAAGCCTTCAAGTCGAACGCCCGCACCATCATGAAGTTTGGTGCTGCAGCTGTGGTCATGGCCTTTGATGAACAGGGACAGGCTGCCACCTACGAGGAGAAAATCCGTATCTGTGAGCGCGCCTACCGCATTCTTGTGGATGAAGTTGGCTTCAACCCGCAGGACATCATTTTTGACCCGAACATTCTTACCGTTGCCACGGGTATTGAAGAGCACAACAACTACGCGGTCGATTTTTTCAATGCCACCAAGTGGATCAAACAAAACCTACCCGGCGCCAAAGTCTCCGGCGGTGTTTCCAATGTATCCTTCTCCTTCCGTGGTAATAACCCAGTGCGTGAAGCAATGCACGCAGCCTTCCTCTATCATGCCACCAGGGCTGGTATGGACATGGGCATTGTCAACGCAGGCATGCTCGAGGTCTACGATGAAATCAAACCTGAGCTTCTCAAACACGTCGAAGACGTCCTGCTCAATAGCGACCCCGATGCCACCGAACGACTGCTCGACTTTGCTGAGCAATTCAAAGGCATTAAAAAGAAAACCTTGGCCGAAGACCTCTCATGGCGCGAGACCACCGTAGAGAAGCGCCTCGAGCACGCCCTGCTCAGAGGTATCGATACCTTCATCGTAGAAGACACGGAAGAGGCCCGCATCAAATACGAAGTTCCTCTCAAGGTCATCGAAGGCCCACTCATGGACGGCATGGGCGTTGTCGGTGATCTCTTTGGCGCCGGTAAGATGTTCCTTCCTCAGGTGGTGAAATCCGCCCGTGTGATGAAAAAATCCGTCGCCCACCTCGAGCCGTTCATGGAGGAGGAAAAGCTGATCAAGGTTACCGAAATCGCAGCCGACTTGATGGCCAAAGACAACAATCTCGAAGAGGTTCACGCTATCGCTCAGGCAGAAAAATCGATGACCGCTGGCCGTATCCTCATGGCCACCGTCAAAGGTGACGTGCACGACATCGGCAAAAACATTGTTGGCGTAGTACTCGCATGCAACGGCTTTGAAGTCATTGATATGGGCGTCATGGTTCCCTGCGAAAAAATCCTCGAAGTAGCCGCCGCCAAGCAGGTGGACGTCATCGGTCTTTCCGGACTGATCACTCCATCCCTTGATGAAATGATCAATGTCGCCAAGGAGATGGAGCGCCGTGAGCTCAGTACACCCATTCTCATCGGTGGCGCTACCACCAGCCCAGCCCACACCGCAGTAAAGATCGCACCCCATTACTCCGGCCCTATCATTCACGTGCTCGACGCCTCGCGCTCCGTGCCGGTCACCACATCCCTGCTCAGTGACGACGGCTGTGATGACTTCATTAGTAAAAACGAAGAGCGCCACACAAAGCTCCGTGCGACCTTTAACAAAAAAGACAAAGCAACAGTCAGTCTGGTAAAAGCACGAGCCAACAAAAAGCTCATCGATTGGAGCTCTTACCATCCTCCCGTACCAGAATTCACCGGCACGCGCGTCATCAAGAATCAGTCACTGCGCGAACTCGTCGATTACATTGACTGGACCCCCTTCTTTCACAGCTGGGAGCTCAGAGGTGTCTGGGACCGGGAAACCAAAACTCTTAAAACGAGAAACGCAGAAGCCGCCAAAGTTGCCGATAAGCTCTACCTTGATGCTCAAGAACTTCTCGAGAGCATCGTAGAAAGCAAACGTTTCACCGCCAAAGGCATCTATGGTTTTTACCCTGCCAAAGCAGATGGTGACGACATCATTCTACCAGAGCAAAATACCACCTTCCATACCCTGCGCCAGCAGACGGAAAAACAATCTGGCAAACCCAACTACGCCCTCAGTGATTTCATTTCTGATACTCACACAGACCACCTTGGCGCCTTTGTTGTCAGTATCCATGGAGCCGATGAATGGGCCGCCGAGCTGCGGGATGCCCATGAGCTTGATTCCGCCATCATGGTTCAGGCCATCGCCGACCGCTTAGCCGAAGCCTTTGCCGAACTACTCCACCACCGTGCCCGCGTTGCCTGGAGCTATGAGCGCCCCAATGAGTTCAACCATAACGAGCTCATCCACGAAAAATATCAAGGCATACGGCCTGCCCCCGGCTATCCAGCTCAGCCAGACCACACCGAGAAGCGAACCCTTTTCAACCTACTAGATGCCACTGCCGCCACTGGCACTGAGCTCACCGAGTCCTGTGCCATGCACCCAGGAGCTGCCGTTTGCGGCCTTATCCTATCTCATCCAGAGAGCCACTACTTCGCCATCAGCGAACTGCAGAAGGACCAAATAGAAGACTACGCCGAGCGCAAAGGCTGGAGTATTGAGGAAGCTGAAAAATGGCTCGGACCGTGGCTTGGTTATTAACCTGCCACATCGACAAAGGGCCTTAGTAGCAAACCTATCACATAGGCAATACCGGCCGCGAGAGTGCCGACGGAAAGTGTCTCAAAGCCCTCCCACAACCAAGATTTTTCCACAAAGCGGCTTTTGAGCGCTCCGACGATAAAGAACGCGATGCCGGTCAGAATGGAACCAATCAAAAACGGCTGGCCCATTGTTCCCGGGAACTTGTATTCGAGCACAAAGGTAATCAGGGGAATAAAGCCGACCACCAGAAAGGCAAGATAGGTCATGCCGGCCGCCTTCCATGGTGATGGCTGGACCAGAGGCAAGCCATGCTCCTCAGTGATCATCGTGTCGACCCAGCGTTTCTTGTCAGCGGTAATGACCTCCACGACTTGCTCGAGCACCTCGCCCTCAAAACCCTTGGCAGCATAGATCTGGCGAATTTCCTCTCGCTCCCCCTCGGGATGGCTTTCAATCTCGAGCTCCTCCTCACGCCTTGCACGCTGGCGGGCTTGGAGCTCAGCTCGAGTACCCAGAAAATTCCCTGCAGCCATAGAAAAACCGTCAGCCAGTAAGTTGGCAAAACCGAGAATAATGATCACACCACTGGAAAGTCCAGTGGCCGAAACCGAGGCCACCACGGCAAAGGTTGTCACCGCACCGTCGATTGCCCCGTAGATGAAATCCTTGAGATAACTCTGGCTGGGCTGGTCACTCAAACGCTCTCGAATCGCTTCGGGCGAATGGCATTCAGGCACATCACGCTGGGACATACTTGCAGGCTACACTAGACAGCCAGCGATTACGATCATTTCCGTGGCAGGATTACTGCCCTGCTCAAGCCTAAACGTAGGGCAGAGCTTCAGCTCTTGTTTCGATCGAATCAATGTTATCGAGTAATTCCTGAATCGGATCCCAACGAGCTGACATGAGCGCCTCACGTGCGGAGTCTGGCATCGTCACCTTAATAATTGTGTCACCGTAACTCGCTGTCATGGCATCGAGGTCAATGCTGACCTCAAGCTTGGGATTGGCCTGAACTGCAGCTCCAAGGGCTTTGATCTCCTCAGCAGATGCACATACGCATGGCATGCCAAGTCCTGTAGAGTTACCAAAGAAAATCTCTGCAAAACTCTCCGCGATAACGGCATCAAAACCGGCACGACGGATCGCCTGAGGCGCGTGCTCGCGTGAGGAACCGCAACCAAAGTTTGGACCAGAAAGCATGATATTCGCTCCCTGAAACTGAGGGTCATCAAGAGGGTGGTTGAGCGGCTTGCCATCAGGGTCAGTGCGCACATCGCGGAAAAGACCCTCAGCTAGGTCGTCAAAGGTCACACAACGAAGATAACGCGCAGGGATGATACGGTCGGTATCAATATCTGCACCTGGAATATACACTGCAGTGCCGGAAACTTGAGTAATGGATGGAATGGACATGGTCTTAGTCTTGGTCTTAAAAAAATGGAGTTAGTATCAGTTCACAGAAAACACCTCACGAGCATCGGCAATCTCACCTTCGATCGCTGCAGCAGCCACCATCAGTGGGCTCATCAGCACCGTGCGGCCCGTTGGGCTTCCTTGGC
Organism: Verrucomicrobiaceae bacterium; assembly: GCA_009937455.1. Lineage (GTDB taxonomy): Bacteria > Verrucomicrobiota > Verrucomicrobiia > Verrucomicrobiales > Akkermansiaceae > Oceaniferula. Next base: position 10,013 of record JAACFN010000019.1, read on the forward strand.
GGCCTTTGAAGTTTCTGTTGGAGGATGAGGCACAAAGCTGGTCACCCTTGAGCTTGTCGGGGTTCATCGCCAGACACATTGAACATCCCGCTTCACGCCATTCGAAACCGGCGTCGATGAATATCTTGTCGAGTCCTTCTTTTTTACAAATGACTGCGGTAATCTGAGAACCGGGAACGGCCAGCGCCTTAACTCCCTCTGCAACCTTGCGGCCCTTCAAGTACTTGGCCACCTCACGGAAATCGGAGAGACGTCCGTTGGTGCACGATCCGATGAAAGCGACATCCACATGGGTGCCTTTAATGGCAGCACCTGCAGGCAACTTCATATATTCAAGAGCCTCCTCGATACTTGCGCGCTCAACCTCATTCTTCGCCTGAGCAGGGTCTGGGATAGACTCAGAAATAGCCACACCTTGATCAGGGGAAATACCCCAAGTTACAGTGGGCTCAATGTCTGCTGCATTGATATTAACGATATCATCATACTGAGCATCAGCGTCGGAAGCGTAGGATTCCCAGCGCTTCACGGCCACGTCCCACTCCGTATCCTTGGGTGAATAAGGACGATTTCTGAGGAATTCAAAGGTCGTGGCATCAGGATTAACATAACCACAGCGGGCTCCACCCTCGATGGACATGTTGCAAACCGTCATGCGCTCTTCCATCGTGAAACCATCAAAAATGCTACCGCCATATTCGTAGGCGTAGCCAATACCACCATTAGCACCGAGCAGTCTGATGATGTGCAGTGCTACATCCTTGGCGTAAACACCGGGACTCAACTCACCGTCAACATTGATACGGCGCACTTTCAGCTCCTCCATGGCAATGGTCTGCGTTGCCAATACGTCGCGCACCTGAGTTGTGCCGATACCAAAAGCAATGGCACCGAAGGCGCCATGCGTAGCTGTGTGAGAGTCACCACATGCAATCGTAGTGCCTGGCTGCGTAATGCCCTGCTCAGGTCCTACCACGTGCACGATACCCTGCATACCAGATGCGAGGTCAAAATAGGTAATATCAAATTCTTCAGCATTCTTGCGCAGCTCAGTGATCATGGCGTCTGCCAAAGGATCCGCAAAGGGACGCTGCTGATTATCCGTAGGCACGATGTGATCCACTGTAGCGAAGGTGCGCTTGGGATATTTGACCTTCAAATTGAGGTCACGTAACATGCCGAAAGCCTGCGGGCTAGTCACCTCGTGAATCAGGTGTGTGCCGATGAATAACTGAGTACGACCATCTTGAAGAGTTCCGACGGTGTGCTCGTCCCATACCTTTTGATATAAGTTTTTTCCCATGATTCTTGATTTGCTGAGGGGGGTTCATAGCGCATCTTCGGCGAAACGCAAACATGGATTGTCCCGCTCCGTCATAAAATCTCAGCGAAGTGAGCCACGCACAAAACAGCGCTCAAAAGCCGGTCTAGGAGCACTCTATGCCTCGTTTTTGGCTCAGCGAGCTTACATTTCAACGCCAAAGCATGCACTCAAGCGACGGCAAAGGCCTCATGCTGGCCTTCATGAAGCAAATATCTATGACTTTTCTGACGAAAAATGCGCCAGTGGCTTAACCAAACTGGCAGGTAAGGGAAACTGACGATCCTGGATACCGGGGGCAATTTCAGGAGAGCTCTCGTATCCCATGCGCATCATCTCATACTTGGCATCCATATTATCAATGTAATGTAAGGCCATCGCCTCAGGCGTGCGGGGTAAGGTGGGCGAACCCCACTCATGCGTGCCGTGGTGACTAGCGATCAGATGAAGTACATGCAGGTGAATATCCGCGGTGGCTGGCTCGAGCTCCTTCCAGCCCTCAGCGCAGGGTTTTTCCATCATATCACGCCAGAGCTTATTGACGGCTTCAATACCGAGCGGAATATGCCCGAGCATCTCACCAGGCAAACTAAAGGGCTGGGTGAAACCAACCTCAGGGTAATTGTTTTCCCACATCTTGCCGCAATCATGGAACAAGACACCAGTGACGAGCAGGTCACGATTCAGTGCGGTGTAGACTGAACACATTGCCTCAGCTGCCCTCATCATTTGAGCAACGTGCTCTACTAAACCGCCGCGGCGAGCGTGATGATTCTTACGAGCGGCTGCACTTCGCCGAAAACGATCGCCATACTGTCTGACAAACTCGGCACAAACTTCATGTAATCTTGGGTCCGCAATCTCACCGAGCATGCGCTCGATATCTGCCCAATCCCCGTCCTGCCTAGCTTTGGTCTCAGGGTCCCCCGCCAGAAACTCCGCCCCTTCCGTCTCGTTGAGCCTGCGCATGTCCCACTTACCAGAATCAAGGCCGTATTGGTTTTGTGTCCACTCCCCGCTAAAACGCAACAAGCTGCCGTCAGCTATTTCCTGCAGAGCACCAAACTGAGGACGGTTGTCCCACACCTTGAGTTTCATTTCACCAGTTCCATCAACGAGGAAAATCTCATAAAACGGTTTTCCCGTTTTGGTTTCTCGTTCCACTCTGCGCTCGAGCTGAGCGTCAAAACTAGCTGAGGCAATGGTGAGATGTTGCACGCCTTTAGGCTAAACATTCATAACAGCGACTCAAGTACTAATGGCACTCAGAGTAGTAATCAGATCATCACTCAGCGACTAAATGGCCAAGCGAGCTCAAGCACTACAGCGGCAGATCGTAACTGCGCCCGTCTGCACCTTCATACCACCGGACATAGGCTAGGTTAACCGTGGCGAAACCGCCAGGAGTCGGGTAATCACCGGTGAAGTACCAGTCACCACACGGCCCTTTAATACAGGCACGCAGGTTTTCAATCGTCTGGTAAACGACCTCAACTTCACCGTTCCAATCAATGTCCTCGGGGCTGACCATGCGGCTGACTTCTGCGGAAATTTGCTCATCGGAGAAATCTTCGTAAATGCGTTTCACCTGATTGATGCGCTCAGCACTCGGCTTTTTGAGCTCAGCTTTACAGGCTTGATACACCTGCTCAAGCAGCTGGTTGTTTCCATTGCGCTTGATGAGATTAACCGTCGCCTGAAATGCGATAAACTTACCCAACTCCGACATATCGATACCGTAGCAATCAGGATAACGGATCTGCGGGGCAGTTGAGCAAATAACGATCTTGCGTGGGTTGGTTCTGGCAAGGATTTTGAGAATCGACTCCTTGAGAGTCGTACCACGCACGATGGAATCATCCAGGGCAACGAGAGCGTCACCCTCTTTCACCAAGTCATAGGTGATGTCATAAACATGGGAAACCAGCTGCGCCCTGCCTTTTTCTTGGGATATAAAGGTGCGCATCTTGATGTCCTTATGCACCGCTTTCTCGCCACGTGGCCAGTTACGCATGATGAGCCCATCGAGCAGATCCTCGGTAAGCACTCCTTTTTGCGACGCCTCTAAAATCTCAGCGCGCACCTGCTGCCTGCGGAACAAGCGTAAGCCGTCAAGAAATCCATAATATGCCGTTTCTGCGGTATTGGGAATGAAGGCAAAAACCGTCTTATCAAAGTCTTCACCGATCGACTTGTAGACCTGATCAACCAATGCTGCGCCCATTGCCTTACGCTCACGGTAAATGGAAGGATCATTGCCACGAGAAAAGTAAATACGCTCGAAAGAACAGGGGCTCTTGGGGCGCTCATCGTGAAAGCGCTGGGTGCTCTGACTACCGTCTCTGCGCACAATGGTAAGTGTGCCCGGCTCCACTTCTTTGACCTCTTCTTTAGAAGATTCAAACACCGTCATCAACGGCACTCGCTCAGAAGCAAAGGCAATGACCTCATCGTCTTCATAGACATGGCA
>JAACFN010000197.1 GCA_009937455.1 Verrucomicrobiaceae bacterium
GGCGCGTGATCTTGAGTATGTGCCGAGCGCGGCAAACTTTGTGCTGGTGAAGGTGGGCGATGGCGATGATTTGTTTGCTAAGATGCTGGGCAAGGGCGTGATTGTGCGTGCCATGAGTGGCTACAAGCTGCCCGAGTGGGTGCGTATTTCGATCGGCACGATGCCTGAGAATGAGCGCTGTATCGAGGTGCTCGATGAGGTGCTGGCGCTGCGCGGCTAATTCCCAGCTGGTGAGTGCTCATGCTGACAGGTGAGTATGAAGGTGGGTATGCATGATTGACACAAGAGTGGGCGTGTTTATGTTGATGTCGCTATTTACTGAGCCTGATCATGAGTGATTCAATAAAGCCAACTAAGGCATCGTTCTGCTGCAAATACTGCCAGAAGAATATTCAAATTCCTTATGGGCTCTCCGTCATCACAGCTCCGTGCCCTTACTGTGGCAAAGAGGTCACTTCCCCAGATTTTGACAAAGAGGAAGCTGCTGCGCCGAAGTCTTCGGAGAGCAAGCCTTCGGAGACCATTAAGATCGATGAGGCTAGTAAGGCCAATGAGGCCAGTAAGATTGAGCCCGTGCAGGCAAGCACAGGGTCTGCTGTAAAAGCCCCAGTTCTGGTGACGAGTGCGGCTGTTCCCATTAAGAAGACCAGTGATCTTGTCAGTGCTAACAAGGAGGCCAGCGAGAAGCTTGGTGAGGATGAAGAGGTTTCAGAAAAGAGCAAGGAGGCGCGGTTGATTTGGATTGTGTTGCTTGTGCTTTTATTGGTTATCGGCGGGCTTGCGATTTGGTTGACTAGCTCGGGAGGGAATCAAGCTGCTGTTGCTCAAGCGCAGGCCGATGAAGATGCGGGTCCCTCAGCCGAGGAGCTGAAAAAAGAGTGGCGGGCAGGGGGCTGGAAGCAGGATGCAAGTAATGTGCTGATCGGCTTCATGAGTGCAAAGTCAGCTGAGGAGAAAATGAAGTATGTGATTGCCAATGACGGGGTGCAGGAAGGTCTTCAGCAATTCTATCCAGCAGGGAGTGATGACTCTGATACACCAGCTGAGTTTTTTGCGCATCGCTCTGGCTCTGAACAAGATCACGAGCGCGGTATTTTCAGGATGCAGTATCGCCAGCCTGGGCAGGTTGAGATCAAAGATTATTTTGCCCCGATTGGGTCCTTGGACAAAATCATGGGAATGAAAGAGGCAACGCTCATTGATATGGCGTATGCGATCAATAAAAGTAATGTGTCTGTGCCGATTAGCATTATGGCATTTTTCAAAGATACGGAGGCAGGCTTAAAGCTTGATGCCTCTGTTTTCATGCAGGGTAAGTTCCGAACGTTCCGCTCTTTTGTCAATTACCCGAAGCCGGGGGGTAAAGAAATATTTCGTGTCACGATCAGTGAGTCTATCGACCATGAGCTTCGAGATAATAAACAGTATCGGACTTACCGAATCGAGGATTTTGCCTATCCAGAAGAGCATGTGAATGTCTCTGTGAAGGTTGATTCTGAGGTGGGTAAGATTCTTTCTGCCCTCAATTGGAGAGGGACGGACCGGGACTACCAAGCGCGCACCGCTACCATCGAGCTCGGGTGGAGCAAAGCAAAGCCGGTGAGCTTGCAGGTGGAGCGCCTGATATGCTGGGAGTTTTTGGGTGTGGGTGGTGAGATTGGTAATACAGCAGTGGATGCTGACTCCGATGAAGTTACTAAGGTGCCGCAAACAAGCGACAAGTAATGGTGGTGGAAACAACGGTGGCGGCAATTGCATCCCCCCCTGGTATGGGTGCGGTAGGCATGATTCGTGTCAGTGGGCCGGAGGCTTTTTTACGTGTTAGTGATTGTCTCCCCAAGGGCCAGGATGCCAGTCAATTTGCGGAGCGTTACGCTAAGCTTACGAGGATTGTGGATGCTAATGGTGAGACTGTTGATGAGGTGTTGATCACCTGCTTTCATGGTCCGAGGAGTTACACGGGTGAGGATACGGTGGAGATAGCGTGTCATGGTGGCGTGCTGGTGATGCGGCGTGTGCTGCAGGGCTTGCTTGATGTGGGCATAGAGCCAGCTGGTGCCGGCGAGTTTAGTCAGCGGGCATTCATGAATGGTAAGATGGATCTAACACAGGCGGAGGCGGTGATGGATTTGATCTCTGCTCAGACAGATCTTGCGATGCGCGCTGCACACGAACAGCTGCAGGGCACTTTGGGAGATGAATCGGAAGCGATACGTGAGGAGATCCTCGGTATCGCCGCCCACATTGAGGCATACATTGATTTTCCAGAGGAAGATATCGATACAGATACCGGAGCAGCTTTACTCGGGCGCTTGGGTGCGGTGGCCGCGAGTATTAGTAGGTTATTGCAAACTGCGGAGCAGGGGAGGATTTTACGTGAAGGTGTCAGGACGGTGATATTTGGCGCACCCAATGCGGGTAAGTCGAGCCTGCTCAACAAGCTGCTGGGATATGAACGCGCTATTGTCAGTGATATTGAGGGCACGACCCGCGACACCGTCGAGGAGGTGGTCAACTTGCAGGGCATTCCGGTGCGCTTGATCGATACTGCGGGTATGCGTGATTCTGAAGATGTGGTGGAGGCTCAAGGGGTGCAAAGGACGCGCGATCTGGTGCATCACTTGGGTGAAGATGAGCTAAGAGGCAGGCACCATATTTTAGTGATTAATAAATCAGACCTGACAGAGCATGCGGACTGGGCAGAGAAGGACGCTGTGCGCATCTCTTGTATGGCAGGAGAAGGCCTTGATGAACTCAGCAATGTGATTGCTGCTGAGCTATCGATGGGCACGGGTGAATGGGGTGGCCACGCGGTGGCGATTAATGCTCGGCACCAGGCATGTCTGAAACGTGCTCAGGCGGCTCTTGATTCTGCTCAAGCAACATTGCAGGAGGGCATGGGGGCAGAGTTTGTCTCTATCGAGCTGCGCGATGCGATGGAGGCGATCGGCGAGATTGCTGGTAGGATCGATACTGAGGAGTTACTCGGTGAGATCTTTAGCAGCTTTTGTATTGGAAAGTAGCCGGTGCCGGGGTGCGAGGCGGCATGTTTCGTTCCTGCTTATTTCTCTTTGTTTTTATCAAAGAAGATTTTGATGTCGGCTTCTTTTGTGCCAAGAAGTTCTTGGGCTCTAATCAGAGCATCTCGGGTGGAGATGTTTGGGTTTTCACTGAAGTACATGAACAGGTTTGTCTCGCCCTGGGTGCGGTCACAGCCTGCTTGTAGGGTTTCTAATACACCGGATTTTTTCAGCACTTCATAGACCTCACGGGTGGCACCTGAAATCAGTACGTGAACTCCTTTTTTGCGGGTATGCTTGATCAGGTCGTCGAGTGCTAACACGCTGGTAGCATCAAGGTGACGTGCGTTCTTGAGCCGGAGAATGATGACCTTGAGGTTTTCGTTTGCGATGGTTTGCTGAACCTGTGTGCGGAAGAGGTCGGCGGCACCAAAGAAGAGGTCACCCTCAACGTGCACGATTGAGATAGAGGGGATTTGGCGTTTATCTTTTTTGTTGAGCTCGCGTAAGTCGCCGTCGTCACTCATTTCATATTCTACGAGGTGGGGTTTGGAGGCTTTGCGCAGGAATAGTGTGATGGAGAGGCCGACGCCTATAAAAATGGCGTAATCAAGACGTGTCAGCAAGGTGGCAGCAAAGGTGGTCACTATGACGAGAGCGTCATCGGGGGTGGAGCGTAGGCAGATGCGGATATTTTTCCAGTTGAAGAGTGAGATGGCGATGCCAATGACGAGTGCCGCCAGAGAGGTTTTGGGGATGTTCTCAACAATGGGCAGCTTCACCAGGGCGAAGAATCCAAGGAGGCAGAGGATGCCGCAAAATATGGATGATAAACGTGACTTAGAGTGTGACTCATAGTTGAGCGCTGAGCGGGTCAGTGAGCCCGAGGCGGGCATGGCTGCAACGAGTGAGGTGGCAATGTTGGCCATGCCTACAGATAACATGTCTTGGTTGACGTCCGTCTGGCCCCCGGAGCGACTGGCGAGTGATTTCGACATGACGGTGTTCTCTAAGGAGGCGAGGAATGCGATGGCAAAGGCGACGCCCATGAGCGCGGAAAGATCATTCCAGTTAAAGTTAGGTAAGGAGGGGGAGAGGGCATCAAGCTCAAAGGCGCTGAAGGTCTCTAGGGATTCAAAACCAGGCACCCACATGCGCAGCATCCAGCCGGCAAGAGCCGAGACGGTCAGGCTGATGGCGAAGTTGGGCAGCGCGGGTATTTTTTTCTGAAGGATGATGTAAAGAAGTAGGGTGGCTCCACCGAGGATGACGGGCTGCAGTTGGTAGCTTTGCCAGAGGCCCGCCATCTTCTCCGCAATGCTAAAGAAGGTGCTGGCGACATAACCGTCGTTCATGGCCTCTGCGATGCCGAGCAGGTGCTTGAGCTGATTGGTAAGGATGAGTAGGGCGGCTCCTGTAATGTAGCCAACGAGCACGCTGCGGCTGACGTATTGAAGTAGGTCGGCCACTTTGAAAAGAGCACCGAGAACGGACATGATGCCAACCATGATGACGAGCAGAGGCATGTATGCCTCGGGCGATTTTTCGAGGGTTCCCGCTGATACAGCAAAGAAGCTGAACACCATGAAGGAGGTGGCATTGGTGGGGCCGAGGATGGTGTGTCGCGAGCTTGAGAAGAGGGGGGCAACGATGGCGGCTAAGGAGGAGCAGATAATGCCATAGTAGATCGGCAGGTCTGCGATCGCGGCATAAGCCATGCCTTGGGGAAGGGCGAGCAGTGCGACATTGAGCGCAGCCTTGATGTCATAGCTGAATTTATTGCTGTTGTATGCTGATAGGGTTTTCCGAATCGGAAACCAATCAAGGCCATTGCCACGAACAATTCTGAGCGTTTCGCGTTTGACCTTACGCATCGTCACTTTGAAAAAACGTATCATGTTGGGTTATTTTCTGCGGGCTTTGATGAATAACATGATGCCGAGTGCGAGGCATGTAACATTGGGCAACCAATGAATCAGCGACCATAAAAAAGAGAAAGTAGCAGAGGCCAACGAGGATGCTGATGGCAAGTCCTGTGGAGGTCTCTTTTCTCCTAGCCTGAATGCCGAGAGGAACAGCCACCATGGAAAGGGCAAGGCATGCCATGGAGAATGCGTAGCGGCGATGAATTTCATTATTGAACCCGTAACGCTTCGAGTCATCCATGTCGGAGGTTTCTGCAAGTGCCTGACGTATCTGGGTATTTGTCATGATGCTGGCTTTTTGCTTTTTCTTGCGGTCGGCGGCGAAATCAAACAGTAGCGGTTCCTGCTCGCCGATGAATGCAAGCTCACGTTTCCCACTAGGGCTGCGCACTTCCATGTAAGCATCTGTCAGGTGAAGGCGGATTTGCTTCGATTCCTCAATGATTTTCAGCTTGGCTTCTCGAGCGTAGATGCTCGCTTTTGGAAATCCGGTTTCGTTTTCTTGGTCGAGTGCGTAGAGATGCATGCCCTGGAGTACGTTGCCCTGACGTCCTTCAACAAAGATTTTTTGATCCTGAAATCGAGTTTGCACAACGCCTGGATCAAGCATGGCATTGGGGTTTGCTTTGACGGCTTCGTAGAGGACGAACTTCATTTCGTCCTTCGCCTTGGGTGCCATGCTGATATTGAGCCACAGGCAGAGACCGCAGAGCATGGCTGCAATAGTATAGACGGGCATGGCGACTCTGAGCAGGCTCAGGCCTGCCATGCGCATGCTGACAAGCTCATTTTCCGCAGATAGCCGGCCAAATACTAAGAGGACGGCAACTAAGAACCCCCACGGGATGGTGTAAATGAGGGAGAAGGGCAGCACGCTGAAAATAAAGCGAAGCACGAGTGCTGGCGATGCATGTTCCTCAACGAGTAATGGGCGCAGTTCTTTAAACAGGTTGCCCATCACCAGCAATACGCTGAGGACGATGACGCCAAAGACCGTAGAGGCAGCAATTTGCTTGCCGATGTAGCGATCCATGAGGCGTAACATGGAGAACATTTTGTCCACAAAAACGAAGACTGTCCAGAATCGACTGTTATCAGGCGAGTATTATGCCAAGAAAAAATTAGCTGCTCTGAAGTGACTTGGGCTTGCCGAGGATTTCCGTAAGAATGATCGCCTGACGAGTGGACTGTGGGTTGGACAGTAAGGCGCGCACGTAACTTTGTGGACTCTGCTTGCTCTTGCCAGACGACAGTTGTTCGAAACGTGAGGCTGCTGCTTTTTGCTCCGCGGAGACTGTGGTCTGCCTCGGTTTGAAGGAGGGGGCTGGTTGAGCCATGCTAACTGGAGTGCTAACAGGGGCGCCCATAGAAGTGCTTTGGCGCTGAGTATAGACCGGAGGTGCTGGGGCAGCCACAGGGGGTCGCGCAGGGGGTCGAGCAGGAGTTCGAGCCGGAGCTTGAACGGTAGCTTGAGCCGGAATTGGCGGTGGTGTTTGGGCAGCCTGCCTTTTCTCTAGCTTGGTTTGGCGCTGTCGAATTTCATCTCTATACTCGTCATAGAGTGTTTCGAGGTTGTCTGCCGGTTCCTCTTGCTCAGCTGCCTGATCGTTAGCCTGGATTTTTTCAATCAGCCATTTGACCGCGCTGATTACTACAAAGAGAATCAGGAGGATGACGCGGCCGTCGATATTTTCAGGCATGACTTGGTAATGATGAAGTTGAGGATGTGGACCCGTGCGCAGGGCTACTTATCAATGAGCTTCGTCATCGTTGCCTGCAATCGAGTCGCGCATCTTGGTGTCTGCGTTGACGTTCTGATATTTGACAAAGTCCATGATGCCGAGGTTGCCACTGCGGAAGGCTTCGGCGATGGCGAGCGGAATTTCCGACTCAGCTTCAACAACCTTGGCGCGCATCTCTTGGGTTTTGGCGCTCATCTCTTGCTCGACGGCGACGGCTGCGGCACGGCGCATCTCGGCCTTGGCTTGAGCAACTTGTTTGTCCGCTTCTGCCTGCTCTGCCTGGAGGCGAGCACCGATGTTGTCGGCAACATCTACATCGGCAATATCGATGGAGAGAATCTCAAAAGCGGTGGAGGCGTCGACGCCTTTTTCCAATACGAGTTTGGAGATGTTATCGGGATTTTCTAGGACGTGTTTGTAGGAGCTTGCGGAGCCAACGGAGGTTACGATGCCCTCGCCGACTCGGGCGATGATGGTTTCCTCAGTAGCACCACCGACAAAGCGGTCTAGGTTGGTTCTTACGGTGACTCGGGCGCGAGCGTTAACGGCAATACCGTCTTTGGCGACGGCGGTGATCTTGGTGGTTCCCATGGCAGGGTTGGGGCAGTCGATGACTTTCGGGTTAATCGAGGTGCGCACTGCTTCAAGTACTGTTTTGCCAGTGTCCTTGGTGGCGAGGTCGATGGCGCAGGCGCGATCGTAGCTGAGGGAGATGCCCGCTTTGTCAGCGGCAATCATGGCGAGTACTACATGGGTGATGTCACCTCCAGAGAGGTAGTGAGCCTCGAGCTGGTCGGTAGAGAAGGGGAGTCCGGCTTTTACCGCGGTAATGCGGCTGTTAACGATCAGCGCAGGGGGAACCTTACGGAAGCGCATGAAGACGAGGTTGAGCAGGCTGACGGGAGCGCCGGCTGTGCGCGCTTGAAGCCAGATACCGAAGAATTTGATCAGGATAGTGAAGAAAACTAGGAACGCAATGATTGCTGCTGCAACAAAGATGACGAAAAAGGGGCCTTTTTCTAAAATGGCTAATGCGGAGGGAAAAGAGGGAATGAACATGGTTTTGGAAGTGGTTAAGTGGTTGTTGGTCTCTAAAGTGTTCTAGGGATGGCTGGGTTGCAAGACACAAGAGAGAAAATTACCTCATAATGACGTCTTGCTTTCCTTGTGGGATACGTTATTCACCCCCCTGTTATGAAACAGTTCATTTTTAGTATGCTCGTCGCAGCCAGTGTATTCTCCTTTGTTTCCTGTGAACGCCACAGCTGGGAGGACAGCTCAGAGGGTGCCAAAGACGGCACAAAAAACCTCTTCCCCAAGCCAGAAAAAAAGGATGATCATGG
>JAACFN010000020.1 GCA_009937455.1 Verrucomicrobiaceae bacterium
TCAAACCCGACTACCAGTATCGCTGGCAGTTTCTCATCTCGAAGTACGCCGCCCAAATCGCCCAGATGGTGACAGGCTGGTTTAGTGAAGGTTCATCAAAAATGCTAGGCATCCTAGGCCTCACCATTGGCCTCGTCATGATCCCCGTTTACCTCTACTACTTCCTCAAGGAGAGCTCAGGTATCAAGGCTCATTGGCATCAATACGTGCCACTCAAGGCCTCCCGTTTCAAAAGCGAGGTCGTTGACTCTCTCAGCGAAATCAACGGCTATCTCATTTCATTCTTCCGCGGGCAGATGCTGGTGGCATTTATTGACGGTATTCTCGTTGGCGTGGCTCTGTGGATCTTCGGTCTCCCCTACGCTCTCGTTATCGGCTTGTTCATGGCCATTCTCGGCGTCATCCCCTACATTGGTAATATCATCTGCCTGATACCCGCATGCCTAATCGCCTTTGTCCACTTCGGCCATATTGATAACCAGAACCTACTCGGTAGCAACCCGTGGGTCTATGTCGCTTCAGTCATCGCCATTTTCTTTGTTGTGCAACAAATCAACTCACTGCTCACCGCGCCCAAAATTGTCGGCGACTCCGTTGGCCTGCACCCGATGACCGTCATCTTCTCGATGTTGTTCTGGTCACTTCTCCTTGGTGGTTTCATCGGGGCTCTCTTAGCGGTGCCCATGACGGCCGCTATCAAAGTTTTATTCATGCGCTATATTTGGGATCGCAGCATGCAGGAGGAAAACAACACTCCCATCATCAACCAAGGTGAAACTGAAAGCACTTAAGAACAATTCCAGGTAAAACTTCCTCCGCTTGACGCTCTTAGCAAATAGAGGACCGTCATGCCCCATCATCAGAGCACCTAACATGAAATATTTTCATTCCCTCCTTCTCCTACTCGCCATCAGCACAGGCCTGCTTAACGCCCAAAGTAATGGCATTTCATTCGGTGATACTCAAACGGAGGGCAGCAATACACAAATCGCGCTGATCTCAGAAGTAAGTCAAGCTGCACCCGGCGAGAGCTTCACTATTGCCATTGAATTAGAGCACCAAGATGGATGGCATGCTTATTACCAGAATCCAGGCGGCCCGGGCCTGCCCCTTGAATTTGATTGGCAGCTGCCAGAGGGCTACACACTGACAAAACTTCATTGGCCGACCCCCCACATCTACAGCAGCGGCGAGACTCAATTTTACACCTATGAGGGTCGTTACGCACTATTGGCTGACATTTCTGTTCCCTCGACTGCCGAGGCAGGAAGCCAGGCTGAAATCTATGTGACCCCCACCTGGCAACTCTGTGATGAAAACGGCTGCGCGGTACCCACATCACGAAAGCTCTCCATTAAGGTTCCCATTGCCAAATCAAAGACTCCCTCTGCTGAGCATGCAGGGCTCTTTCAGGCTGCACGAGCCAAGCTTCCTCAAACAAATGAAAGCTGGAATGTTGAATCCAAAATAAAAGGCTCTGAGCTGGTGCTTACCATAAGCAGTTCGGATGGCAGTGTCGCCATCGTCGACTCGCTGCACTACATCGATAACGCTGGACTCACTGACTCGAGCAAGCCGCAAGTGCTTAACGATCGAGGTGACGCCTACATCCTTAAAGCCCCACTAAGTGCGTCCGCCAAGCCTGGCAGCAAGATTGAAGGTATTCTTATTTTTGACGGCCAAGATGCGGTCGCCATTAGCTCAACGCTGCCGAACCCTACAGCCGCAGCCATGCGCTCCGAAGTCCCAGGTGCTGCCGGCGGTGAAGAGGCAAACTCAGCCGCTCACGGCATTGACAACAAAGCTCCAACAGCTGCCGAAATTGCCGCTGCAGCAGAGCTCTATGACGCCGAGAAAAAAATCGACTTTGTCCTACTGGATGGCACCAAGGAAAAGGCACACAGCCTATCAACGGCTTTTGGCTTTATCTTTATTGGCGGTTTACTGCTCAATCTCATGCCCTGTGTCTTCCCCGTTCTTGGGCTCAAGGTGATGGGTTTTGCTCAACAGGCTGGCTCTGAACCTCAAAAAATAAAAATCCATGGTCTTGTTTTCATGGCTGGAGTCGTTGCCTCGATGTGGATCCTCGCCGGCATCATTTATATTCTTATTTTCAGCTTTGGACGCGACATCAACTGGGGCGAGCAACTCACCAGCCCTATCTTCCTGGCGTCAATTATCATGCTGCTCTATCTGTTTGGCCTTAATATGGCAGGTGTGTTTGAGCTGGGCACTTCCCTGACAGGCGCCGGCGGTAACCTGCAGGCAAAAAAAGGTTACTCAGGGTCATTCTTCTCGGGAGTGCTCACTACGCTAATTGCGACACCGTGCAGCGGCCCATTCCTAGGTTCGGTCATGGGCTACACGCTCAAGCAGCCGCCACTGCAGGGCATGGTTATCTTCACTGTCTTTGCTCTCGGCATTTCATCGCCCTATGTGATCCTCGCTTTTTTCCCGAAGCTCATTAACAAATTGCCCAAACCCGGGGCATGGATGGTCACCTTTAAGCAGCTGATGGCATTTGCCCTCTTCGCCACGGCAGCCTATTTCTTCCGAAGCTTTGCAAAAATTACCGGCACCGGCGGCGCTTCATGGCTACTGATGGCCGCTGTTGTTATCGGCCTCGCCGTGTGGGCATACGGACGCTTCGGCACACCCTACACACCCAAGCTTAAAAAGTTTGTATGGGGCACGAGCTTTCCCCTGCTTGTCGCGACAGGCGCTTTCTTCATGACCAAGTCGGCCACTGAACAACGAGCTCCAGAAACACCCCTGACTGGCTCATCATGGTATCCTGGCGTGGTTGAGCTTAACCGCTCCAAAGGGCGTATCGTCTGGGTTGATTACACGGCAGATTGGTGACTACTCTGCCAACAAAATGAGAGCCGTGTGTTCTCATCCGACGCCGTTGAGTCGATACTCACAAAATACAATGTGCTGGTGGTAACTGCTGACAACACTGATGGAGACGCCATCATCAAGAGGGACATGGATCGTGCCGATCGCAAGTCGCTACCAACCAACCTGATCTATCCAGCTGACCCCTCAAGACCCGCAATCATGCTTCCCGAATATCTCACTCCCGATATTGTGATCAAGGCCATCGAGTCGGCAGCGGGACAATAACACCAGACACCCTGATCACGCACAATTTCCGTGCGTTGTCTAATCACCATGCATAGCATCAAAGTATGAGTAGCGATTCACCTTCAGTTCCCCGTTTAGTTCAGGATGACTGCTGGCTCGAACCCTACGCAGACCACATCTCTTGGCGCATCAATCGACTCGAAGAGCAGCTGCAAGCAATCAACGCAGAGGCCGGAAGCATTGAGGAATACGCACAGCTGCATAAGGAGCTCGGCATCCACTACCACCAAGCTAAAGATATCTGGTCAGTGCGGGAGTGGGCACCTGGCGCGCACTATGTATCGATCATCGGAGATTTTAACCATTGGGACGCCGGCACTAACCCTCTGACAAAAGGCCCAAACGGTATCTGGGAGCTGGAGCTAGATGGCAAGGCGCTGAAGCATGGCGATACCATCAAGTTACATATTTATGGTGCTGATGGATCTGCACGAGATCGTATCCCCGCCACGATTCACCGCAGTGTTCAGGATGAAACCACCCATGACTACTCTGGTCAGATCTGGCAGCCTGAAAAGGATTACTGCTGGGAGAACGACTTTGACCCATCCTCAATAGGTGCGCCGCTTATTTATGAGGCACACGTTGGCATGGCCGGGGAAGAACCTCGACTCCACACCTACCGAGAATTTGCCGATAAGGTCTTACCACGAATCCAAAAACTAGGTTACAACACCATCCAGCTTATGGCGGTGCAGGAGCATCCCTATTATGGTTCGTTCGGCTATCATGTGTCTTCATTTTTTGCTGCTTGCTCACGCTTCGGAACTCCTGAAGATCTCAAGTATCTCATCGACAAAGCGCACGGAGCAGGCATTGCGGTCCTACTGGATATTGTCCACTCCCATGCCGTCAAAAACCTGGCCGAAGGGCTGAATGAATTTGATGGCACCGACCACCAATATTTCCATGCTGGCATCAAAGGAGATCAACCTCAATGGGACTCAAAGTGCTTTGATTACAGCAAGGATGAGGTTTGCCGTTTTCTCCTCTCCAATGTTCGCTACTGGCTCGAGGAGTTTCACTTCGACGGCTTCCGTTTTGATGGCATCACCTCCATGCTCTACGAACACCATGGCAGTGTCGACTTTGACCACTACGATAAATACTTCACCGATGGTGCCGATGAGGATGCCATCCTCTACCTCGCACTCGCCACCACACTGTGTAATCGACTTCGGCCAGGGGCCCTGCTCGTTGCTGAGGACATGAGCGGCATGCCCGGCCTATGCCGACCTACTTCTGAGGGTGGCATTGGATTCACCCACCGACTTGCGATGGGTATTCCTGATTACTGGATTAAGCTGCTCAAACACAAAAAAGATGAGCAATGGAACCCCGAGGAAATGTGGGGAGTAATGACCAACAGAAGGTACGGTGAAGCCAATATTGCCTACGCTGAAAGTCACGACCAGGCACTCGTGGGAGATAAAACGATCGCCTTTCGCCTGATGGACAAGGAAATGTATTGGCACATGGATATTGATGATGAACACGAGGTCATCAACCGAGGCATTGCGCTGCATAAGCTGATTCGCCTTTTCACGCTCATCTCAGGTGGCGAGGGCTGGCTTAATTTCATGGGCAACGAATTTGGACACCCTGAATGGCTCGACTTCCCCCGTGAGGGCAATGACTGGTCTTACCACTATTGCCGCCGCCAGTGGTCGTTGGTGGACAATGTGAAACTACGCTATCAGCAGCTCAATGCCTTTGATCAAAACATGATTCAATTGGCCAAAAAACACAATCTCTTGGCATGTGACCCAGCTCAGCAACTCCACGTTCACAATGACCATCAGGTCCTGGCTGCTGAGCGTGGCAATGTGATTTTCATATTTAACTTTAATCCGACTCAGTCCTTTGAAGACTTCGAGCTCAACATTGGCCGCCAAGGAGATTACAAAATCATACTCAACAGTGATTCATTAGAAAACGGCGGTTTCGGCAGAATAGACGAGTCCTTGAGCTACCCAGCAGACAAGCACGGCAAATTACGCCTCTACCTACCAAATCGCTGCTGCCTGGCTTTGTTTGCCCAATGAGCCCCTCATTTGAGGCTTTCACGGTTGCCAAATCCACAGTTACCAGCTAGATCCACTGCCATGGCAACTGAAACTTCTTTGATTCTTTTTAAACCCGATGCGATTGAAAATAATATCGTCGGCAGTGTACTTGCTCGCTTTCAATCCGAAGGCTTCATCATCCGCGGCATCAAAATGATGCAGCTCGATGACGCAATCCTCAGAGAGCATTATTCCCATGTAGCGGATAAGCCGTTTTTCCCTGAGATTACTGAGTTTATGAGCCGCACGCCCGTCATCGCTCTGGCACTTGAGGGCAATGACGTCATCGACCGCGTCCGCAGCCTACTCGGACCTACCAATTCCAATGAGGCCCCTGAGGGCACGATACGCGGAGATTTTGGCGAAGATATGATGGTCAATGTATGTCATGCATCAGATGGCCCTGACACAGCCGCCGCAGAGCTCGCACGCTTCTTCAAGGACGACGAGCTGTTTTCCTACTAACTATCTCTTTTAGCTAAGTCTATTTCATAAGGTCTGCTGGGTATTCCGGCAGACCTTTTTTAGGTTTTGCCACCCTACTTCTGATGTCGGGATTCGCCTCGGTTGGCTCTTGATTATTCAGCAACTACAATCTAGTTTGTGTCGCGTTGTTATCAGCAATCAAATTTTATGAGTTCATCCACATGCTCCATCTGCCATTTTTGGCAGTCATCCATCGGAAAAAAAATCGTTGTTGCCCTCACTGGTGCTTATCTTGTTTTTTTCTTAGCAGGCCACCTGGTCGGCAACATGCTCATCTATCAAAGCTCTGAAGCATTCAACCACTATGCTGAATTTCTCCACACTATGCTTCACGGCTGGGGCATCTGGATCTTCCGCATCATTATGCTTGTTGCCTTGGTGTTACACATCATCGCCACCATTCAGCTCACTGCCGCCAATCGTGCAGCAAGACCTCGCCGCTACCAACGCGAGGCCACCATGGTCGCGCCCCGCTCATCCCGCATGATGATATGGAGTGGCCTGACGGTTCTCGTGTTTTTTGTTTTCCATATCTTGCACTACACAGTCCGAGTTCAGAGTGATCTCCAAGTCCTCGCAGACTTTAAGCAAAACTGGGCGATGACTATTGCCGGATTCCAAAACCTGCTTGTCGTTCTATTCTACATTCTTGCCATGGCATTGTTATGCTCACACTTGTCACATGGCGTGGGTTCCATTTTTCAAACTCTCGGATTGCGCACTAAGAAAACAGCAAAAGGAATTCAGCTCTTCTCTAAGGCTTACAGCTTGATTATCTTTGTTGGTTTCATCTCCATTCCCATCAGCGTGTATTTCTTTGGTATGGGCAAAAAAGAAATGGAAGCCACCAAGGCCAAGGTTGAGGCTGCGGTGCAAGCTGGGCTCACTGAACTACCCGAACAAGACAACGCACACTAAGCCACCCCCAACAACGGCTCACTCACCAACCTCTCATTATCATGTCACTAGATAGCAAAATACCTGAAGGCCCCATCGACCAGAAATGGACCAAGCACAAGATGGACTCCAAGCTCATTAACCCTTCCAACAAACGTAAATTCAAGGTTATCGTTGTTGGGTCTGGTCTTGCGGGAGGCTCTGCTGCTGCTTCGCTCTCCGAGATGGGCTACCAAGTGAAATGCTTCTGTTATCAGGACAGCCCTCGCAGGGCTCACTCCATCGCCGCACAAGGTGGTATTAATGCGGCTAAAAACTATCAAAACGATGGCGACTCCGTTTATCGCCTCTTTTACGATACCGTCAAAGGTGGTGACTTCCGTTCACGTGAGGCCAATGTCCACCGGCTTGCCGAGGTATCGAGCAACATCATTGATCAATGCACCGCACAGGGCGTTCCTTTTGCTCGTGAATACGGCGGTCTACTCGACAACCGCTCCTTTGGCGGAGCTCAGGTGTCACGCACGTTCTACGCGCGTGGTCAGACTGGACAGCAGCTGCTCATCGGTTGTTACCAAGCACTGCAAAAAGAAATCTCCAAGGGCGGCGTGGAAATGCACACTCGCACCGAAATGATGGATGTCGTACTCGTCGACGGTCATGCCAAGGGAATCGTAGTCCGGGACCTCGTCACCGGCGAAATCTCATCACATGCCGCCGATGCAGTCTGCTTAGCAACTGGCGGCTATGGCAATGTTTTCTACTTATCGACCAATGCGATGGGATGCAATGTCACCGCAGCCTTCAAAGCCTACAAACGAGGCGCCTACATCGCCAACCCATGCTACACCCAGATTCACCCCACCTGCATTCCTGTCAGTGGTGACTACCAATCCAAGCTCACGCTGATGTCAGAGTCACTCCGTAATGATGGCCGCATCTGGGTTCCTGTATCGAAGGAAGATGCTGAAGCCATTAGAACGGGCAATAAAAAACCAGAGGACATCGCAGAGGAAGACCGTGATTATTACCTAGAGCGCAAGTACCCATCATTCGGTAACCTTGCACCACGTGACATTTCTTCACGGGCAGCCAAGGAGGTCTGTGACGAGGGTCGCGGAGTAGCCCCAACCGGCCTCGGCGTTTATCTTGACTTCAAAGACGCCATCGGACGCCTCGGCGAGGATGTGATTCGAGCACGCTATGGAAACCTCTTCCAAATGTATGAGAAAATCTCAGGTGATAATCCCTACCAAACACCGATGCAGATTTTCCCAGCTGTTCACTACACGATGGGAGGCTTGTGGGTAGACTATAACCTGCAAACCACTATCCCAGGCCTACACTGCCTTGGTGAAGCTAACTTCTCCGACCATGGAGCCAACCGCCTCGGTGCTTCTGCCCTGATGCAGGGACTCGCAGACGGATACTTTGTTATCCCAACGACCATCGCCAACTATCTGGCCGACCAAAAACCAGGCAGCATTAATACCGATATGGATGAGTTCACCCAAGCCGAGTCAACGGTGAAGGAGCGCATCGAGCAACTCATCAACATCAATGGAAGCCGCACTGTAGACAGCTTCCACAAGGAACTCGGTCTGCTCGTATGGGAGCAATGTGGCATGGGCCGCAGTAAGGAAGGCCTTGAGATGGCGCTAAAGCGCATCCCCGAAATCCGTGAGGAATTCTGGACCAACGCACGTATCCCGGGAGACGCCAATGGTGTTAACACGGAATTAGAAAAGGCCGGCCGTGTCGCTGACTTCCTCGAATTTGCTGAGGTGATGTGCACCGACGCCCTCAACCGCGAGGAGTCTTGCGGAGGTCACTTCCGTCTGGAATATCAGTTCACTGAGGACTCCGATGAAGTTAAAGAAGGCAAAACCCAGGCCGGTGAAGCACTTCGCCGCGATGCTGAGTATGCCTACGTTGCCGCATGGGAATTCAATGGAGTTGGCACCCCGCCCACCCTTCACAAGGAAGAACTTGAATTCGAAAATGTTCACCTCGCCATCCGAAGCTACGCCTAGATCGAGATCATTCACACCCTTCTACTTCCACCATTTATTCTTCAACCTGAAATTATTTCCCCATGAACTTAACACTTAAAGTCTGGCGTCAAAAAAGCGTTCATGATGACGGCCTTATCGAAACCTATCAGGCCAAAGACATTCCGATCGAAGCCTCGTTTCTAGAAATGCTCGATATCGTCAATCAACGTATCATCATTGATGGTGGCGAGCCCATCCACTTTGACTATGACTGCCGTGAGGGAATTTGTGGTCAGTGTTCACTCACTATTAACGGCATCCCCCACTCCAAGGAGCGAGGTGTCACCGCTTGCCAATTACACATGCGTAAGTTTAAAGATGGCGATACGATCTGGATCGAGCCTTTCAGAGCCAAAGCTTTCCCCCTTCAGCGCGACCTCATGGTTGACCGCTCTGCCTTTGACCGCATCATCGCAGCGGGTGGCTTTATCGATGTCCGCACTGGGTCAGCCCAGGATGCCAATAACTTACCTGTTGCCAAAACTCGTGCGGACTCAGCCATGGACGCTGCCGCATGCATTGGCTGCGGTGCCTGTGTGGCCGCCTGCAAAAACGCAAGCGCTATGCTCTTTGTCTCAGCCAAGGCTGCCCACCTCAACCTGCTTCCACAGGGAGCACCTGAAAAAGACAAGCGTGTGCTTGGCATGGTGCGCCAGATGGACGCTGAAGGTTTTGGTAACTGCACCAACCTCTATGAATGTGAGGCTGTTTGCCCGAAGGAAATCAGCACTGAAAACATAGCCCGCCTGAACCGAGACTACGCCGTTGCTCTCGCAAAAGAGGCTACCGTATAACAAGAGCTCACCCACACCGCCTGAACAAAGCCAAAGAGGCTCAGGTTAGCCCGAGTGGGCATACAACAGCAATTACGAGCTCCTAGGGCCAGCATGCCCCGAGTTTGAGACCATTTACTACCTCATGACATCGGGGAGAATACGGGCTTATTGAGCCATTTCTCTTGAATATCATGCTGGTCTATGCCATCTCCCCGCCTCATGGCCGATAAGTGCTTCCAGTCTCTACCCGGGTTCCGCGACTTTACTCCGCGTGACTGTGCGGTTCGCAACTACCTATTTTCAGTGTGGAGAGACGTCGCGCACCGCTATGGATTTAGTGAGTATGAGGCTCCCATCGTGGAATCAACCGAGCTCTACCTAAAAAAAACGGGTGGTGAACTCGCCACTCAACTCTTTCGCTTTGAAGACCAAGGAGGCCGTGACATCACGCTACGTCCCGAGCTTACCGCCTCTCTTGCACGTATTGTCGGGGCTAATCAGCGCGACTTTCCTAAACCGCTCAAATGGTTCGAGATCGGTCCCTGTTTCCGCTACGAGAAACCACAAAAAGGTCGCGGCCGTGAATTCATTCAATTTAATGCCGACATCATCGGAGAAGCATCCTCAGGCGCTGATGCTGAGCTCATTGCCATGGCTATTGATACCATGCTCGCTCTTGGCTTCGGAGAAAATGACTTTGTCATCAGGGCTTCTGATCGTGAGAGTTGGCTGAGCTTCTGCACCCAGCATGATATCTCCGACCCGTCAGAATTTTTACCACTCGTTGACCGCCTTGAAAAACTCAAGCCAGAGGTGCTCGAGGAACAACTTGGCACCTTTAACGTCACTCGTCAGCAGGTTGATGATTTTGTCAATAACCCTGAGAATGCCTCGCCTGCATTCAAGGAGATCAGAGAAAACCTCAATGCCCGCGGGCTCGGCCAATACCTTGAGCTCGACCTCACCATTGTCCGCGGATTGGCCTATTATACGGGCGCTGTTTTCGAAATATTTGATACCAAAAAATCCATGCGCGCCGTCGCAGGTGGTGGTCGCTACGATGGCCTCCTCTCAACTTTATCGAACGGATCTGCCGACCTTCCCGCTACCGGCTTCGCCATGGGAGATATGGTCATCCAGAACTTCATTGATGCGACACCCGGCGCAAAACTAGAAATGGAGGCGTGGATGGCACGCAACCCTCCATGTGAGATCTATCTTGTCATCGCTGACGAGAGCAAGCGCAACGATGCCCTCGGTGTGATTGCCCAACTACGCACGAGCGGACTCTCCGTTGACTACCCCATGACTCAGCTCAATGTCGGTAAGCAGTTCAAAAAGGCAGAACAGTCTGGCGCGCGCTTCGCCCTTGTCATCGGTTCAGAATTCCCCGAAATGCAGCTCAAAAACCTCTCCTCTCGTAGTGAGCAAACCATAGACAATACAAGTAATTTTACTGAGACCATTCAGGCACTTCTCGATGCTCCTGATGGCCCACTCATCGCATAACCCATTCATGCGATCCAGATTCATACCATAACCTTTTTAATAAGATGAGAACTCATACCTGCAACGAACTCCACCACTCCAACATCGGCGAAACAGCAACACTGATTGGATGGGTTAACTCCAACAGAGACCATGGCGGCGTGGCCTTTATCGATCTCCGTGACCGCGAGGGTCTAACTCAATGTGTTTTCCGTCCGGAGGACAACGCTCAGGCCGCAGAATTGGCAAAAACCTTACGTAGTGAGGACATGATCCAAGTCACAGGTATCGTTGAGGAGCGGCCCACCATTGATGGCGTATCTACCATTAACACCGATATGGCGACAGGCTCTATTGAGATCTCTGCCAGCGAGCTCAACATCATCAACAAGTCTGAGGTTCTTCCTTTCCAGCTAGACAAGGAACTTTCCAATGAAGACATGCGGATGAAATACCGCTTTCTTGATCTGCGCAGAGAGAGAATGACCCGCAACCTTCGCCTTCGTCACCGCATCACGCAATCAACACGCAACTTCCTAGACGCTGACGGCTTCTGTGAGATTGAGACCCCCATCCTCTCTAAGTCGACCCCAGAAGGCGCACGTGACTTCCTTGTCCCTTCACGCATGCAGCCCGGCAGCTTTTACGCACTGCCCCAGGCACCACAGCAATACAAGCAGCTGCTGATGTGTGGTGGTATTGAAAAGTATTTCCAAATTGCTCGCTGCTTCCGAGATGAAGATCTCAGAGCTGACCGCCAGCCCGAGTTTACCCAGATTGATGTCGAAGCATCTTTTGTCACCCCTGATGACATGCACAGCCTCATCGAAGGCCTGCTTGGTAAAGTCTTCAAAGACACACTGGATGTCGTCATCCCTGAAAAATTTGATCGCATTACTCACCAAGAGGCGATGAACACCTACGGCTCCGACAAGCCAGACCGCCGTTTCGGCTACCACCTCACCGAACTCTCAGAGGAGCTCAAGGACTGCGAATTCCGTGTCTTCTCCGGTGCCATTGCCAATGGAGGAGTCGTCAAGGCCATCAATGCTAAAGGATTTGCTGGCGCCTCTCAGGGCCAAATTGAAAAACTCACTCAGACGGCTATCGAGGCTGGTTCTAAAGGACTCGCCTACATCCAAGCTCGTGATGAAGATCGCTCCACATGGCGCTCTCCCTTTGTCAAACGCATGACGGATGATGAAGTCGAAGCACTACGTGAAAAACTCAATATCGAGCCTGGTGACTTGATCCTCTTTGGCGCAGGCGAATGGGAATCCGTGTGCGAGGTTCTCGGTCGTATCCGTCTTTGCTGTGCAGATTTACAAAACATCCTTGAGGATAATAACGAGCTCAATTTCCTATGGGTTACCGAATTCCCTCTTCTTGGTTATGATGAAGAAGAAGGTAAGTGGAACGCCGTTCACCATCCCTTCACGCGTCCCATCCCTGAAGATGAAGCCAAGCTCATTGCCGGCACCACCGCTGAGCTCGAGGACGAGAGCCAACGTTACGCAGGTCTCCGCGCCCA